>NZ_JAGPYA010000045.1:0-58215 GCF_018070245.1 Micromonospora sp. M61
AGGAACATCGACGGGCAGCCGATCACGTCGACAGCGGAGAAGCCCAGGGTGCGCAGGTAGCTCTCGGTGATCTCGCCCCGAACCCCGATGCTGTGCGAGCGCTCCAGCACGGCCCGGACGAAGCGGCTCACCACGTCGTCGATCGGGCGCAGGTATTCCCGGTCGCCGGCGACGTTGGTCTGCACGCCCACCCCGAGAACCACCACCGGGATCTTGAGCCGCTCGATCAGCTTGGTCATGGCCGCCACGCGATGCGCGTAGCTGCGCCGGAAGGCGTTGGCGAGCGGGATGACGTACACGTCGTACTGCTCGTTGATCTTGTCGGCGTCGCGCAGGTCGATCTTGAACTCGGTGGAGGTGATCTGCGCCGTCGTTGTGCGGAGCAGCTTGTGGGCGGCGTGGCTGAAGACCAGGTTCCCGTTGTTGTCGCCGATCCAGTTGCGTTCGAAGGTCTCCTCCGGCGCGTAGACGTCGAAGGGGCCCTTCTTGGCCCGCATGAGGATCCGCTGGTGCACCACTAGCTCCACCTCTCGTCCGTGGCGACGTTCGCCCGGAACACCCCGGACCGGCCTGGATTGGCGGTGCGCATCGAGCACCTCCGGCCCCGCGATTTTAGGGCACGCGACAGCTGACGCTTCGGACCGTACCCGTCCAACCGTTCCCCAGCTGGCCAAGCGGTCGAGCGGGCGGCCCGCCCAGGCTGCTCTCCCCGGACCACCGGGGGTGACCGAGGCCGGGCCGCCCCGGCGGCCCGGCGGCTCAGATGGTGGGGGAGGCCGCCACCCGGTCCGGCTCGACCGGCCGCCCGGGCGACGGCGGGCTCCAGCCCGGCTCCAGCTCGCGCCTGGCGGCGTCCAGGAACGCGTCGGCGTACGACTCGGCCGGGAAGTCACCGAGGTAGCGCCGCCGGGTCGCCCAGCGCCCCGGTGCCATCGGATCGGCGCCGAGCAGCCGGCCCAGCACATCGTCCAGGTTCGTCATGTCCCGGTGCAGCACGTAGCCCGCGCCGGCCAGCGGGAACCGCTCGGTGAACCGGTCACCCTCGTCGCCCATGTCGGTCACCGCGAAGGGCTTGCCGGAGTAGAGGTAGTCCGAGATCACCCCGGAGACGTCGGAGATCAGCGCGTCGGAGCGGTTCACGCAATCCACCAGGCTCAGGTCGCGGGCGGCGGCGCCCCAGACGTGCGGCCGACCGGTTCGCGCCCGGTCCGCCGCGAGCAGCTCGGTCAGCCGACCCAGCTGCCGCGCCGATGCCGGGTTCTGCGTGGTGTACGGGTGGGCGCGCAGGATGACCGTTACGCCCCGGTCGAGCAGCTTGCGCAGCATCGGTTCGGCCACCGGCAGCGAGCAGTAGTCCGCGTCCGCGTGGTGTCCCGTCCAGGTCGGGGTGTAGAGCACCGTTCGGGGTGCCTCGGCAGCCAGGGGCTCCGGGCGTACGTTTATCGACTCGACCTGCGGGCGGCCCACTACCACGAACTTCTCCGCAGGGATCTGCACCCCGGCCCGGGCGTACCGGTCGATTGCCGCCGGGCCGGCCACGAAGATCCGGTCGAAGATCCCCGACACCGGGTTGGCGCTCGGCGCCTTGTCGCTGTCGCCGTGGTGCAGCTGGACGTGGGTGAGCTGGGTGAAACGGATGCAGTGGCTGTTCTTCGCACCGTGGTTGACGTAGAACGCCGCCCGGAGGCTCGGCACCAGCACCTCGTCCATCGCCCTCAGGGTGGGGCAGTAGACCACTGGCGCATCGGTGGCCGCGGCGATCGGGGCCAGGAACTCCGGCTCCCTCAGCACGACCATGAACGGCCGGCCGATCCGCTCCAGATACGGCAGCCACATGGTGACCTGGTACTCCGAGCCGGGAGGCGCGGAGAAGTAGAGCAGGAACTCCGGCTGATGCCGGCGCAGCGCCCGGCCCACCGCCCCGCCGCCGGCCGGTGGCCGGAACCGGCGCCGGGCCAGATCCAGCGCGATCGCGCCGGCGCCGGCGCCGACCAGCAGGGCCGCCGCGAGAGCGACCAGGGCCGGCATGGTCGCCGCGGCGGCCAGCGCCACCACGGCGAGAAGCCCGAGCAGCGCGTCGCCGAGGTGCGTGGCGACCGGCACCGTCCAGGACCGCACCGGCAGGTTGGCCGCCCGGATCTCCAGGTTGCCGGCGTGCCGCAGGGGGCCCACCAGCAGCACCAGCCCGAGCAGCACCAGCGCGGCGGCGGCCAGCGCGGGGTCGAACCCACCGTCCAGCCGTCGGGCGTAGCCGACCAGGACGGCGGCGGCGATCAGTGTCGTCTCGGCGGCGGTGTCCGCGCCCCGGCGGATCCGTCGCTCAGCGGCGGTGGCGACGAGGGCGGCCACCGCCAGCGCCAGCCCCCAACCGGTCGCCCCGGTCAGCGCCACGACCAGGAAGGCCAGCACGGCCAGCCCGATGCTCAGGCACCGTGCGATCAGTTTCCGGACCAGGTCACCACGCATGTCGCTCCGTTCACCATCGTCCCGGTCAGCAGTGCTCGGCCGTCAGCCGACGGTCGCCGAGGCGACATTGGTCTCGTCGGCCAGCCGCGGCGTCTGGGCCGGCACGGCCTGCGTCGCTTCGCCCGGCGCCCGGCGTACGTCGATGACCTGCCCGGTGAGCTCCGAGATCAGCACGTCCAGCGACGACTGGGCGACGGCCTCCGGGGCGAGCAGGGTGTGCTCCGGCTCCTCGCCGAAGGCCCGCGTCCGCATCGGGGTGGCGGTCCGCTCCGGGTTGATGCAGTTGACGCGTACGCCGACGTCGGCCCATTCGTCGGCGAGCGCCTGGGTGAGGTTGACCAGGGCGGCCTTGGTGGCCGAGTAGAGCGCGTAGCGGGCTCGTCCCCGGGTGTAGGAGCTGGACGTGTAGAGCAGCAGCTGGCCCTTGGTCTGCTGCAGATACGGAAGGGCCTGGCGGGCGATGGTCACCGGGCCGACGAAGTTGACCTGGAGCAGCCGGTCCATCGTCTCCTCGTCCATCTCGGCGAGGGCGCCCCTCTCCAGGATGCCGGCGGTCACCACCACGTGGTCGATCCGGCCGGTGGCCTCGAAGGCGGTCTTCAGCGCGGCCTCGACGTCCCCGGCCCGCTCCACGTGGGTGCCGGTTGTGGAACGGCTGAACGGGAAGACCTGGGCACCGTAGCGACGGGCCAGCTCGGTCAGCTCGTGGCCGATGCCGTAGCTGCCGCCGAACACGACGATGGTGCGGCCGATCAGCTCCTCGCTGTAGCTGCGGTGGTCGGTCAGCCGGGGTGCCTGCGCCGCGGCGAGCTGGAAGAGCTTGTCCGCCAGGTGCACGTCGACCGGGTGGGTGACCTTGATGTTCTCGTCCGAACCGTCGATAACCTTGATCGGCGTGCCGGGCAGGTAGCGCAGCACCACACCGCAGTCGTCGGTGGCGGCGAAGTTCGGGTCGCCCTCGGCGATCCGGTACGCCTCGCGGATGGTGGGGGAGCGGAACGCCTGGGGGGTCTGGCCGCGGCGCAGCGCGGAGCGGACCGGAATGTCGGTGATGCAGTCGTTCTCGTCGACCTGGATGATCGTGTCCGCCGACGGGATGGCCACGTCGACCGCGGAGTAGCTCCAGAGCGCGTTCACGCACTCGCGGACGATCCGACCGCTGACCAGGGGCCGCACCGCGTCGTGGAAGAGGATGTTGACGTCGCCCTCGCCGACCGCGTCGAGCGCGATGCGGGTGGTGGCGTTGCGGGTGTCGCCACCCTCGATCACCTTGGTCACCTTGCGGAAGCCGGCCTTGTCGACGATCTGCTGGGCGTCGGGGACGTGCCCGGTCGCCATCAGCACGATGATCTCGTCGATCTCCGGGGCGGCCTCGAAGATGGCCAGGGTGTGCTCGATGATCGGCTTGCCGGCGATCTTCAGCAGCTGCTTGGGGATGCCGAGCCCGAGTCGCGTCCCCGTACCCCCGGCGAGGATCACGGCCACTGTCCGCGAGGGGCGCCAGAGTGCCGGGCTCGCCGGCGTGGCACCCAGTGCGGGGCTGTGATCCTGGATCATTCTGCCGGTCCTCGCTTCCACCAAAAGGGTGTTTTGTGCGTCGATGACGAGATATGAACTGTGGTCGGCGCCCAGGAAACCTTAGCGCCTACGACTGACCGCACCGACCGGGCAAGCGTGCGCCCGGCCGATGCGGTCGTCGACCTGTCTACTTGCCTTCGTAGGCGTTGCACACCTCGTCGGTCGGGCCGTCCATCTTCAGGACGCCACTCTCCAACCAGATGGTCCGCTCGCAGGTGTCCCGGATCGAGCCGATTGAGTGGCTCACCAGGAAGACGGTGCCGGCGCTGTCGCGCAGTTCGCGGACCCGCTGTTCGCTGCGGCCCCGGAACTTGCGGTCACCGGTGGCGAGCGCCTCGTCGATGAGCAGCACGTCGTGCTTCTTCGCCGAGGAGATGGCGAAGCGCAGCCGGGCGCCCATGCCGGAGGAGTAGGTGCGCATCGGCAACGAGGCGAAGTCGCCCCGTTCGTTGATCCCGGAGAACTCGATGATCTCCGGAGCCAGCCGCTTCACCTCCTCGGGAGGCATGCCCATGGCCAAGCAGCCGAGCACCACGTTGCGCTCGCCGGAGAGGTCGTTGAGCAGGGCCGCGTTCACGCCGAGCAGCGAGGGCTGGCCGAGCGTGTAGACCGCGCCCCGGGCCGGGGGGAGCAGCCCGGCGATGGCCCGCAGCAGGGTCGACTTGCCGGAGCCGTTGCTGCCGATCAGCCCGATGGCCTCACCCTGGTACGCGGTGAAGCTCACGCCCTTGACCGCGTGCACCTCGCGGATGTTCGGCGCGTTCGTGCGGGACACGATGCGCTTGAGGGCGGAGACCGGACTGGTGGTACCGGTGGCGCCCTTGTGGATCTTGTAGATCACATGCACGTCGTCCACCACGACGGTGGGCACGCGCCCCGTGTCCACCACAGCGTCCACCGCCGGCAGGGTCTGCTCAGCCACGGCCGTACTCCTTCTCTCCGCGCCAGAAGTAAACGAACCCGCCCAAGCCGACGGCGACTGCCCAGCCCGCGGCGAGGAGCCACAGCCGAGTCGGTGAGGACGCGATGTGGTCGGGGTACGCCGATTCGAGCAGTGAATACCGGGCCAGCTCGATGTAGACCAGGATCGGGTTGGACTCCAGCGCGGTCGCCGCCCAGCCGGGAAGCCGTTCCGCGAAGAGCGTGACGCTGTAGAGCACGCCGGAGCCGTAGAGCCAGGCCCGCATCACGAACGGCATGACCTGCTTCAGGTCGGTGACCTTCGAGCCGATCCGGGCCATGATCATGGTCAGCCCGATGTTGAAGATCGACTGGAGTAGGAGCGTTGGCGCGATCAGCAGCCAGCGGAAGGTGATCGGCTCCCCGGTGGCCAGCACGATCGCGGCCAGCACCAACATCGACATGAGCAGCTGCTGGAACTGCACCAGGGTGACAGTGATCGGCAGGGCGGCGCGCGGGAAGTGCAGCGCTCGAATCAACCCGAGGTTGCCCGTGATCGCGCTGGTGCCCTGCAGCGCCGCGCTCTGGGTGAACGTGAAGATGAAGATGCCGGTGCAGAGGTAGGCGATGAAGTTCGGCACGTGCCGGTCCTGCGCCACGATCACGCCGAAGATCAGGTAGTACACCGCCGCGTTGGTGAGCGGGGTCAGCACCTGCCACAGTTGGCCGAGTTGCGTGTTGCTGAACGACGACGCGACCTTCGCCCGCGAGTATGCGGACATGAAGTGTCGATACGCCCACAGTTGGCGGGCGTACGCGCCCAGGGACGGAGGTTCCCCGGCGACCTTCAGCCCGTACCGCTGCGCGAGTTGGGCGCGGGTCAGCCCGGATTCGAGGTCGGCCACCGCGGTGTTGGCCATGGTGAGGCGCTCCGATCTTTCGTGCTGATGGGGAGCAATGAGAATGCTTCGCGGCGATGAAATCTAGCGTGGCCGGTATGGGAGGCCGCTCCGCTGCTGCGTGGAAGGTAGTGGAAAACACGTCGGGACGCAACCGTAGCGTCGTTGCGCTACATTATCCCACGTGACGACCGAGAAGAGGCGTGCTCCCGCCGGTGCGGCCGTTCTTCGCGACGACATCACCACGGCCATCCGCCGAGCCGTCATGCAGGAACTGGCGCAGACCGGCTACGGCCGGTTCTCCGTCGAGGCGGTCGCCCGACGGGCCGGTGTCAGCAAGACGGCGATCTATCGGCGGTGGCGTTCGAAGCTGGAGCTGGTGCTCGACATGGTGAGCGCGGTCGCCGGCAAGAGGCTGCCGCTGCTCGACACCGGCAGCCTGCAGGGCGACGTCCAGCTGCTGCTCATGGTCGCCTCGGGGGCCCTTGGCCACCCGCTGGCCTCGCAGATCATTCCGGACCTGCTGGCCGAGGCGGCGCGCAACCCGCAGATCGCGGAGACCCTCCAGCGGGCGCTGCGCGACTACCAGGTCCGGATCGGGGACATGGTCATCGGCCAGGCGGTCGACCGGGGAGAGCTGCCGGCCAGCACCGACCCGTCGGCGGCGATCGATCTGATCATCGGCCCGATCTACTGGCGGCTCGCGATCTCCCGCTCGCCGCTGGACACCACCGAGTTGACGAACATGGCTAACGCGATCGTGGCCGCGTTGCGGATAACATGTGCTGGTTTGGTGGAGAGTCAGGCCCCCAGAATGCCGGCCCAGTGACCGAGCCCCCACCCGACCAGGCCGCGCGTGAACCTGCGCCCGTACGAGTCGCCGCAGATTTCAACGGGCTAGTATCGCCATCCGAACCCCCGCCTGCACCGTCTAGACCCAGGAGGATCCCCCATGGCTGGGCAGAACCCAGACTTCATCCCACCGGCACGTCCGATCATCGGTGAAGCTGAGATCGAGGCGGCTGTGCGGGTGCTGCGCAGCGGAAAGGTGGTGCAGGGGCCGGAGGTGGCGGCGTTCGAGGAGGAGTTTGGCGAGCTCGTCGACGGTCGGCACTGCGTCGCCGTCAACTCCGGCACCTCGGCGCTCCAGCTGACCCTGATGGCGCTCGGGTTCGGCCCCGGCGACGAGGTCATCGTGCCCTCGTTCTCCTTCGCGGCCAGCGCCAACGCCGTCCGGCTGGTGGGTGCTGAGCCGGTCTTCGTCGACATCGAGGCGGGCAACTTCTGCGTCGACCCGGAGGCGGTCGCCGCGGCGATCACCCCGCGCACCGTCGCGATCATGCCGGTGCACCTCTACGGCCACCCCGCCGCGATGGACAGGATCATGGCGATCGCCGAGCGGCACGACCTCGCCGTCGTCGAGGATGCCGCCCAGGCACACGGGGCCGGCCTGCACGGCACCCCGGTCGGCGCCTTCGGCACCGCCGGCTGCTTCAGCTTCTACCCCACCAAGAACATGCACTCCCTGGAGGGCGGCATGATCAGCACCGGGGATGCCGGGCTCGCCCGCACCCTGCGGCTGCTGCGCAACCAGGGCATGGAGCAGCGCTACGCCAACGAGATCGTGGGCGCCAACATGCGGATGACCGACGTGGCGGCGGCCATCGGTCGGGTGCAGCTGACCCAGCTCGGCGAGTGGACCGAGCAGCGTCGCGCGAACGCAAAGTTCCTCGACTCCACCATCACCAGCCTGGTCACCCCGCCGGTGGCTGACGGCGCCCGGCACGTCTACCACCAGTACACGGTGCGGGTGCGGGGCGACCGGGACGCCACCCAGCAGCGCCTGACCGAGCTGGGTATCGGCAACGCCGTCTATTACCCGACGCCGATCCACCGGCTCAAGCCCTACCTCACCGAGGACGGCAAGCCCGGCCCGTGGGAGCTGCCGGAGACCGAGCGGGCCGCCGCCGAGGTGATCTCGCTGCCGGTGCACCCGTCGCTGACCCAGGTCGAGCTCGACCGGATCGCCGAGGGTGCGAACCTCGCCGGGGGTGCCCGATGAACGAGCGGGGCAAGCTGCGCGCCGGCCTGATCGGCCTCGGTGCGATGGGTCGCAATCACGCCCGGGTGCTCTCCAACCTGGACGGCGTCGAACTGGTCGCCGTCGTCGACCCGGCCGGCGACACCACCGGCACCCTGCGGGCCCCGGTGGTCCCGGAGCTCGGTGACCTGCTGGCGATGGGCATCGACTACGCGGTGGTCGCCTGTCCGACCGCGCTGCACGAACGGGTCGGCCTGGAGTTGGCAGCCAACGGGGTGTGCGCGCTGATCGAGAAGCCGCTGGCCCAGTCCGTCGAGACGGCCACCCGGCTGGTCGAGGCGTTCGAGTCCGCAGGTCTGGTCGCTGGCGTCGGTCACATCGAGCGCTACAACCCGGCGCTGCAGAGCCTGCGTATCCGGCTGGAGGCCGGTGAGCTGGGCGAGGTCTTCCAGGTCGTCACCCGGCGCCAGGGCCCGTTCCCGCACCGGATCGCCGACGTCGGCGTGGTGATGGACCTGGCCACCCACGACATTGATCTCACCGCGTGGGTGACCGGTCAGGAATACGCATCGGTCTCGGCTCGAACGGTCTCCCGTAGTGGCCGGCTGCACGAGGACATGGTCGCCGTTGTCGGCCAACTCGCCGACGGCACGATGGTCAATCACCTGGTCAACTGGCTGAGCCCGCTCAAGGAGCGGTCCACCGTGATCACCGGTGACAAGGGCTGCTTCGTCGCCGACACGCTCACCGCCGACCTCACCTTCTACGCCAACGCTGCCATCGACACGGAGTGGGAGGCGCTGCGCGCGTTCCGGGGCGTGGCCGAGGGCGACATGGTCCGCTACGCCATTCCGAAGCGGGAGCCACTGCTCGTCGAGCACGAGCGGTTCCGTGACGCGGTCGAGGGCAAGGAGAGCGACATCGTCACCCTGCGGCAGGGTCTGCGTACGGTGGAGGTCGCGGCGGCGCTGCTGGAGTCGGCCTCCGACGGCAAGGTCCTGTCGGTCGTGCCCGGCGGCAGCGACGCGGAGCCTGCACTGCGATGAGCCCGGCGCCGGCTCGGCGGGTGGTCTCGGCGGTGCGGCGGCGCGTTCCGCGGCGTTTGCGTATCGCGCTCCGCCGTGCCGCCGTGGGCACGCGGCCCTGGGAGACCCCTTCGGTACGCGAGCTCTGTGAGCTTCCCGCTGGTACGCCGCTGCTGGTGCACGCGGGCGGGGTCGCAGGCGACCGGGCGCTGGCCGGCGTGGTACGCGCCATGGCCCGGTTGCCCGAGTTCCACCTGGCGCTGGTCCGCGGCGAGGCGGAGCGGGCGGCCACCGAGGACCTGATCCGCCGGGCCGGCAAGGCCCGGCGGCGGATCCACGAGGTGCCGCGCCCAACCACGATGACCGCAGCGTTCCTCGCCTCGGCGGACGTGGCCGTGTTCGGGTTCGAGCCGGACGCCGGTCTCGCGCTGCTCGACACCTACCTCGCCGCCGGGCTGCGCGTCGTCGCGGCGGACAGCCGGGCGGCCCGCGAGCACCTGGCCCGGCACCGGGCTGGAGACTTCTTCGCGCCCGGTTCGCTGCCCTCCTTTGCGAAGGCGGTGGAGCGGGCCTGGCAGCGCGGGGACGCGCCGCCCGCACCGGACGAGCTGCCGGTCGCGCCGATCGAGGCTGGCACCCCGGGTCCCTGGCGGGCGCTCGGCGCCGGTCCCGTCCGGTTGGGGCTGGGCACGGCCAACTACGCCGGGCAACTCTCCGCCCTGGCGGTGGCGATCACCGCCGCGCGGGCGGACGTCGGCATCGAACTGGTGATGGCCAAGCCGCCGGCCACCTATCGCTACCCGGCCGACCGCTACCTGAACTACCCGGGCGAACACAGGCTCGACGTGCAGGCGGAGCAGGCCCTCCGGGTGCTCGGCTGGTACACGCACCTGATCGTGGACGCGTTCCGCCCGGTGCTCGGCCGGGGCAACGGCGACGACATCTCCGCAGACCTGCCCGCGCTGAGCCGGGCCCGGCTCAAGGTCGCGTTGCTGGCGCACGGCAGCGAGATCCGCCATCCGGGCGCGCACCTGGAGCGGCACGCCGAGTCCGCGTTCCGGGACGCGGACTCCGAACTGCGCGAGCGGCTCACCATGGTGGCCGAGCGGAACCGGCGCACCGCAGAGGAGAGCGGCCTGCCGTTCTTCGTGACCACCCCCGACCTGCTGGACGACGTGCCGTTCGCCACCTGGGCGCCGCTGATCGTCGACGTGGACGGCTGGGCCTGCGACCGCCCGGTGCTGGAGCGCGCCCGGCCGGTGGTGCTGCACGCGCCGTCGAAGCGGTGGACCAAGGGCACCGACCGGCTCCTGCCGCGGTTGCAGGAGCTGGACGAGCGACGGATCATCGAGTTGCGCTTGGTGGAGGGTCTGCCGCACAACGAGATGCGTCGCCTGGTGCAGGACTGCGACATCGTGGTCGACCAGTTGGTGATGGGCAGTTACGGCACCTTTTCCTGCGAGGGGATGGCCGCCGGCAAGGTCGTGGTGGCGTACGTCAGCGAGGGGCCGCACCGGGCGGCCGGCGTCTCGCCGCCGATCGCCAACGCCACTCCCAGCACCCTGGTCAAGACGATCGAATCGTTGCTCGACGACCGGCCCGCCGCGGTCGCCCTCGCCGCGGAGGGCGCGCGATACGTCCGTGCCCACCACGACGGGCGACGGACCGCCGAGGTTTTCGATGCCTTCCTCCGGTGACCCGCCCCCACCTGTGCCCCACCCCAACGAGGAGAAGCACCCGATGCAAGCTGGCCCGAAGAGCGATGCCCGACCGACCCGGCGACGGGTGGTGATGCTGGTCGACAACGGGGTCCACGGCGACTCTCGGGTGCAGAAGGCCGCGCGGTCCGCGGCGGACGCCGGCTGGGAGGTCGTCCTCCTCGGCATCCGCAACGCACGCTCCGAGGCGGACAGCTGGCGGATCGGCGATGCGGAGGTGCGGCTGCTGCGCGTGCCCAAGCCGCTGCACCGGCTGCCCCGGGAGTACCGCCGGTCGCTGCGCCGGCCGCTGGCGTACGCGTCGACCACCGCGGCCGCCTACCGGGTCCAGGAGATCAAGGCCTGGAAGGCCGACCTCTACGAGCGCCGGGTCCGCGTCCAGGCCCTCGACGGTGGGCTTCTCAGCCCGGTGAGGCGGGCGGCCCAGCTGCCGTCCCGCGCCGCCGCCACGGCGCTGGCCCGATGGGTGCGGTTCCGCAGCGGGGAGACCCGTCGCCTGCGCAAGCTCCAGGCCGACCCCGAGGCGCCGCTCACCCGGCTGCCCGTCCGGTTCTGGCAGGGCCTGCTGGGCAACCGCGCCTGGCGTCGGCTGGACCCGGGCCTGTGGGACTTCGAGCTGGCCTTCCGGACCGCGCTCGACGAGCTGAAGCCGGACATCATCCACGCCAACGACTTCCGGATGCTCGGCATCGGGGCGCGGGCGAAGCTGCGGGCGCGGGCCGCTGGCCGCGACACCAAGCTGGTCTGGGACGCACACGAGTTCGTCGGTGGCATCACCGGCCGTGCCGACAACCCGCGCTGGCTGCCGGCCCAGATCGCCTACACGGCCGAGTACGCCGCCTACCCGGACGCGGTGGTGACGGTCTCCGACACCCTGGCCGACCTGCTCCAGGAGACCCATGCCCTGCCCGAGCGGCCGGCTGTGGTGCTCAACGCGCCGATGGCCCCGCCGGCCGAGGCCGACGGCGACGTGCCGGACCTGCGGGCGCTGTGCGGCGTCGACGACGGGACGCCGCTGCTCGTCTACTCGGGCGCCGTGAATCCGAGCCGCGGCTGCCAGATCATGGTGGAAGCACTGCCGGAACTGCCCGACGTGCACGTCGCGTTCGTGACGATCAACCCGAATGGCGACAACCAGTTCTCCGAGGCGTTGCGGGAACGGGCCGTCGAGCTAGGCGTCGCGGACCGCGTGCACCTGCTGCCGTACGTGTTGCACTGGCAGGTGGTGCCGTTCCTGTCCGGCGCGGACGCCGGGGTCATCCCGATCCACCACAAGCCCAACCACGAGCTGGCGCTGATCACGAAGTTTCTGGAATACGCGCATGCCCGCCTGCCCATCGTGGTCAGTGACGTGAAGACCATGGCGCAGACCGCGCGGGCCACCGGTCAGGGTGAGGTGTTCACCGCGGAGGACCTGACCGACTACGCCCGGGCGGTGCGGGCCGTGCTCGCCGACCCGAAGCGTTACCGAGCTGCCTACGACGAGCCCGGCCTGCTGGAGGCATGGACGTGGGAGGCCCAGGCCCGGATCCTCGACGAGCTGTACAACTCGCTGCTGGGCACGCCCCAAACCGGCGGGGCGCGTCCTCCGTCCGGCCGGCGGCCCGAGGTCGAGCGGGAGTTCGCGGGCACCTCGCGCTGACTCGGACAGACGATTCGGCCGGCTCCCCTCCAGGGCAGCCGGCCGAATCGTTTACTGCTGGTCCGCCGGTCAGTCGGCCGTGGCCGGCGGCTCCAGCAGCAGCCGGTCGAAGTCCTTCTGCGTGACCGACCAGTCCCAGGTGCTCAGCACGTGCGCCGCCGCCGCCCTGCCCGCCTCGCGCCAGACCTCCTCGGACGCGGTGAGGGCCAGGATCCGCTCGGCGGCCTCTTCCGGCGTACCGACCACCCAGTCGCTGGGGAAGAGGGTCCGGGCGCTGTGTGGGCGGCCGGCGAAGAACGGCCAGTCGCGTACCACCGGCACGGCGCCGCTGGCCGCGCCCTCGACGAGCGCGCAGTGGAAGCTCTCCCGCAGCGAGGTGCTGAGGATGACCCCGACGTCGGTGAGCGCGCCGGGGACGTCGTCGGTGCGGCCGAATCGCACGACGGCGCCGGACGACTCCAGCTCAGCCAGTTCGGCGTCGAGTTCCTGGACGTACGCCTTGATCGCCGGGCTGAGCTCCGGGTTGAGGGCGTCGCCGATCAGCTTGAGGCGGTACCGCTCGTCCCGTCGACGCAGCTCCCGTAGCACGTCCAAGGCCCAGCGCGGGTCCTTGGCCAGCGAACTCAGGCCGACCAGCCCGAGGGTGAACCGGCTGTCGGCGGAGGCCTTGGGCGCTACGTACCGGTGCAACTCCATCGCGTTGTTGATCATGTGGGTCCGTGGCGCCTGCGGGGCGCCCAGCCGCGGCACCGCGGCCAACGCCAGGTCGCGGAGGTGCTCGGAGACGAAGACCAGGTCGTCCACCCGGGACCAGTCGGTCAGGTGCGGCCACCAGCTGAACGCCTCGAAGCTGTGCAGGCGGACGACGACCCGGGTCGTGCCCGGGTCGATCATTGTCAGCATCGCGGCTCCCAGGTTGCACCAGTCCACAAAGACCGTGTCCGCCCAGTCGAGGTGGGGACCCCACGCCTCCTGGACCTCCCCGGCCCGCTTGGAGCTGCCGGCGAGCATGTGGTGCACCACGTTCGTGCGCCCATTGCTGAGCACCGGGAGGATCGACTCCTCCATCAGGTTCAGCCGGCGGACCTCAACCCCGGGCATCGCCTCGTAGCGTTCGAGGATCGGCCCGAGGAAGTTGTCGTTCAACCCGGTGAAGAAGAGCATCCGGTGCGGCCGGCCGGCCGGCGGGAACGCCGCCGGGCTCTGCCGGCCGCGGGGCGTCGCCATCGCGCGGCCGGCCTCGCTGTTGTGCAGCGGCGCGAGGAACTCCTCCGGATTCTCCGCCAGCGGCGAGGTGGTGCCGTCGAATTGCACGATCCGGTGGAACATCAGGTTGAAGGCGCGCAGCACGTGCGGCGCTGCCTTGCCCGGGTTCCGCTTTTTGAGGAAGGCGTCCGCGAGCTTGAGCTGGCCTCGCACCACGGTCATCAGGTGCTCGGGCACCTTGCCCTGGCTCAGCTCCGCGTCGACGATCGGGCCGAGGAGCTGCCCCCTGGTCGTCGGGCTCTTCAGGCGACCCTGGGCCGCCAATGCCAGCCGCTTCGCGCTGGCGGCGTGCCCGGACTTGAGCATGTTGCCGGTGACTCGCCGGGCGATCTTGCCCCGGTGCCGTTCCGGCAGACCGGGTGCCGTGACGGCCCCCTGCCAGAACCAGCGCACCGGGCCGAGCTTCATGGCCCTCTTCCCGGTGCTCATCTCGAACACCCGCTTCGCCAGGTCGACGGTCTGGCTGCGGGTGGCGCTGGCCAGCACCGCCGGGGCGGGGCCGGCGGTGTTGAGCCGGGGACGGCGGTAGCGCGCCGGGTCGGCGGACCGCTTTTCCACGGCCCGCAATGCCGGGGCGATGCCGTAGACGGCGTCGGCCCGTCGATAACGCTGGGCGAGCTGCCAGACGGTGTGCAGGGCTTGCGCGTCCAGAGCGACCAGGACGTCGGCGCGCTTGGCGTGCCGGCGGACCCACGGGTCGCGCTGCGCGCGCAACCACGGGCGCCGGGCCGGGTTCGCCCGTTTGACCATCCGGCCGAACCGCGGGCCCAGCTCCGCCGAGGTGGGCAGCAGGTGTACCTCGGCCAGCTCGGTGGCCGCCGGGATGTTCTCCCCCGGGTCAAAGGTCGTGGCCACCCGCACGGTGACGCCCTTGGCGCGGAACTGCTCGAGCGCGTCGGTCAGGACCGCCACCCGTCCGGGAACGGTGCCCATAACCATCAGGACCTCGATCATGACCTACCTTCTTGGGCCAGGACGCGTGCGCGGGCGGGAGAGGGCTGCGGTGCGGACGGTCCGCCGGCGCCCAGCACCAACTCGGTGACCTCACGGACGGCGGGGATGAGCTGCTCCTCGCGGGCGTACTGCCGCGCCTCGGCGCGGGCCTTCTCCCGCTCCGCCACGTCGGCGGTACGGGCCATCGCGGCGGCCCGCCGTAGGGCGCTCGCCAGCTCGGCCGGGTCCAGCCCGACCGCGCCGGTCCAGAGCGGGTACGTGGAGAGCACAGTGGAGGCGTCGTGGTCGGCCTCGTGGGCGGAGACCACCGGCAGGCCGGTCGCCATGTACTCGTACACCTTGCCGGAGGTCATGTAGCGGCCGCCGGTCACCATCAGCACCACCGCGTCCCAGCGCGAGTAGAGGTCGACCACCTCGGCCTTGGGCACCGAACCGCCGACCAGCACGCCGTCAACGGCGGCGGCCCTGAGCAGTTCGGCGTGCGCGTTGTCACCGCGCGCCCACGCGGCGCCGATGTGGCCCCGCACCTCGAAGCGGGCGTCGGCCAGGGCCGGATCCTCCGCGCGCGCCGTCCGCCAGCCCTCGAGGACGGCGTTCAGCAGTGGCACGGGCAGGTTCAGCGCGCCGAGGTAGCCGAAGGTCAGCGGCCGGTCCGGCGGGGCGGGACGCACGTGGGCCGGGATGCTGGCCGCGTCGTAGCCGTTGCGCACGACTCGCATCTTGTGCGCCAGTTCGGGGTAGCGCTCCCGGTACCAGCGAGAGATCGGCTCGTTCACGTTCCAGATGGCCACGGCGTCGGTGAGCAGCTTGATCTCCCACTGCCCGGAGACGGACTCCCGGGTGAACGCCTCACCGTTGTTGATCACGTCGACGGACCAGCCGTCGCGGAAGTCCACCACGTACGGCACCCGGTGGGTCTCCCACAGCTTCCAGGTCGCCGCCAGGTTGACGTACGGGGCGCAGGTGGTCACCAGCAGGTCGACGTGCCGCTCCCGGTGGATCTGGAGCAGGGCCTTCTCCAGCGCGGGACGCCATCCGCCGAAGACCGGCTCGGGGAAGACCTTGAGGTTCTGCTTGCGCAGCTCGGCAAGGTAGTCCTTGTGAGCCAGGGAACGCTGCTCGGTGAACGCGCGGATGTCGGTCTCCAGGTCGTCCCGGAACAGCGGCAGCTTCACCACCCGGACGCTGGGGTCCACCCCCTGGGAGAGGGTGTGGTCGAGGCCGTACTCGCGCTCCCAGGCCTCGTCCGCGATGGTGACCGCGGTCACGTCCCAACCCGCGGCGGCGAACTGGTTCGCCGTCTCCCGCATGCGGTAGGCGCAGCTCTTGGCCGCCGGCGGGAAGCCGATCGCGAGGTAGACCATGTGCGGTCGGGTTCCGGACCGTCGCGGCCGGGGGAGTTTCAACGAGTCCCAGAGAGTTCGCCCGTTGTTCATCGATTCCGATCCTGGGGAGTGGGAGAGGGCCGCGTCGTGGCCAGGGTGGAAAGGGTCAGGTGGCCCGGCCGGGCGGCGACGAGGTCGGACGACCATCGGACAGAGCGCGGACACCACAATAACGCCGTCCCATGGGCCGGGGCCGCCGACGCCCTCGCGCCGCCTACGGCGAACTGCGCCAGACGATCAGCAGATAGCCGCCGAAGTAAGCGGACATGAGGGCCAGCAGGGTCAGTATGGTGATCGCTCGTGCCCGTGCGGCCTTCGCGAACGCCACCGCCACCGGGATCAGCAGCGGGAATGCCGGCAACAGAAAACGTGCCTTGGAGTGGTAGTAGCCCGCGGCACCGAGCGTGGTGACCAGCAGCAGGCCGCTGTAGAGCAGCAATTGCCACGGCTGCCGGTCGATCAGGCTCAGCACGAAGAGCGTGACCGCCAGCACCGCGACAAGCGTGACGGTGTAGAACTCCAGGGCCGACGCCTCGGTGAGCACCAACCGGCCCCGCCGCAGGGTGTCGACCCCGAAGTCGAAGCTGGTCCCCCAACCGGCGTCCTGGATGTGGAACCAGCCGTCGGGCCTGTCGGTCTGCACGCCGACCCAGGCCAGGTAGCCAACCCAGCCAGCGGGCGCGAGCACCATGGCGACCCAGGGCCGCCAGCCGTCCCGCCGGCGGACGGCGGCGATGAGCGCGGCGAGCCCGACCACCGCGATCAGCGACGATGCCGTCGGTCGGGTCAACCCCGCGAAGAGGCAGAGCGCGCCCGCGGTGAGCCAGCGCTCGCGCAGCAGGGCGTACAGGGTCCAGGCGGCCAGCGCGGTGAACAAACCCTCGCTGTACGACATCGTCTGGACGATGCTGTGCGGTAGCAGTCCCCAGAGCACCGCGAGCATGATCCCGACCCGCCGACCGTGGAGCAGGTTGCCGATGGCAAACAGCCCCCAGGCGGCGGCGAGCGCCGCGATCCAGGCCAGCGCGAGCGCGGTCTTGGGGAAGTCGAGCGGGGTGAGCGGCTCCAGAGCGGCGGTCAGGCCGGGATAGAGCGGGAAGAAGGCCATGTTGCTCTGCAGCCGCTGATAGCCGTCGTAGCCGTGCTGCGCGATCGCGAGGTACCAGTTGCCGTCGGCTCTGGTGAGCAGGCCTTCGGTGCTGCGGCTGGGGGAGGCCCAGAGGTAGAGGGTCAGCCCTCCGAGAACGCGGACCGCGGCGTAGGCGCCGAGCGCCGGCAGCGCGTACCGGGCGCTGGCGAGCACCCGGCGGGCCCGGCTGTCGGGGGCCGTCGGGATCTCGTCAGCTGTCGAGTCCGTCCCCGGCGTCCGGCGCTCGCCGGTCGTCACCACGTCCATGTCTGGTCCTGTCTGCGCTGATCCGGGTCGATCGGGTGGGGTGGTCCGGGGAACTGGAGATGAACCGGACACGGGCAGGGCCTTGCTTGGCACGGCAGTCACCGGTCGTCAACCAGAATGCAGGTTAGCAACCGACTCGGCTCGGCGAGGACACCCGAGCGCCGCGCGGGCGGGTACCACGCCTGACGTGTCGTAGACTCGCTCGGGTCCCGCGGGCGCGGTGCTGGCTGACACGGAAACGGGCAGGAATGGGATCTGACGGCACGACCGCAGCGGTGTCCACCCGGGGACGGGTCGTCATGCTGGTGGACAACGGGGTCATCGGTGACTCGCGGGTACAGAAGGCGGCTCGGTCCGCCGCCGACGCCGGCTGGGACGTCGTTCTGCTCGGGCGTGCGCCGGCCGGGGGGCAGCCGCAGAGCTGGCGCCTCGGCGACGCCGAGGTTCGGCTGATCCCGATGCCCGAGCCGCTGGCCAAGCGCCGACACGAATTCCGACGCGCACTGCTGCGCGCGCCGCTTGCCTACCCGCCGAGCGGGATCGGCGCCCATCGTGCCCAGGCCGTGAAGGCCTGGCGTGCCGACCTGCAGGTCCGCCGCGCCGCCCTGACGCTGGCCGCCCGCGACGGCGGTGGTGTCCCGTCGCTGGCCTGGCCGACGCTGCGGTTCGAGGAGAAGTTCTCGACCCTGGTCCGTCTCTGGGTGTCGCTGCGCAACCGGGAGCTGAGCCGCGCCCGTCGTGGCCGCAAGCTGACCAGCCCCTGGGACCGGGCGTACACGCTCTTCTGGCAGCGGCTGCGCGGCGGCGGCGCGTGGCGTCGGCTGGAGCCGGGCCTGTGGGACTACGAGCTGGCCTACGGCCCGGTGGTCGACGAGCTGGCACCGGACCTCATCCACGCCAACGACTTCCGGATGATCGGCGTCGGTGCCCGCGCCAAGATCCGTGCTGCCGCCCAGGGGCGCCGGATCGCACTGCTGTGGGACGCCCACGAATACCTGCCTGGCGTGCAACCGTGGCGCGACAATGCCCGCTGGCTGCCGGGGAACGTCGCGCACGAGCGGGAGTTCGTGCCGTACGCGGACGCCACCATGACCGTCTCGGGCGGGCTGGCCGACCTGCTGCAGCGCGAACACGGGCTGGCGGAGCGCCCCGCGGTGGTGCTCAACGCGCCGACGCTGGAGACGCAGCCGGCGGGCTCCGCCGAGCCGGTACCGGACATCCGGGCGCTCTGCGGGATCGGCCCGGTTACGCCGCTGCTGGTCTACAGCGGGGTGGCTGCGGCCAAGCGCGGGCTCGGGGTGATGGTCGAGGCGCTGCCGCGGCTGCCCGAGGCGCACGTCGCGTTCGTGGTCAACAAGCCCCAGTCGGCGTACGTCAAGGGCCTCCTCCGCCGCGCCGAGGAGCTCGGGGTGGCCGGGCGGGTCCACCTGCTGCCGTACGTTCCGCATCACCAGGTGGTGCCGTTCCTGTCCGGCGCGCAGGTCGGGGTGATCCCGATCCAGCACTGGCCGAATCACGAGATCGCCCTGATCACGAAGTTCTTCGAGTATTCACACGCCCGGCTGCCGCTGGTCGTCTCCGATGTGCGGACGATGGCGGAGACTGTCCGGGAGACCGGCCAGGGTGAGGTGTTCGAGGCCGAGGACGTTGCCGACTTCGTCCGGGCGGTCACCGCGGTGCTCGCCGACCCGGCGCGCTACCGTGCCGCGTACGACCGGCCCGGGTTGCTGGCCGGCTGGACCTGGGAGGCGCAGGCAGAGGTGCTGGACGACGTCTACTCCCGGCTGTTGCCCGCCGCGCCGCCGCGCCCGATGTCCGCCCGCGACACCTCCACCGGCGCCGAGCAGACAGTGGTGGAGGTCGGGGCGTGAGCCAACCCGACGTGACGGTGGTGGTTGCCGTCTACAACACCATGCCGTACCTGACCGCCTGCCTGGATTCGCTGGTCGGGCAGACCATCGGGCTGGACCGGTTCGAAGTCGTCGCGGTCGACGACGGCTCCACCGACCGCAGCGGCGCGGAGCTGGACCGCTACGCGAAGCGGTACCCGGATACGGTCCGGGTGCTGCGCCAGGCAAACTCCGGCGGCCCGGCGGTGCCAAGCAATCGCGCCCTGGACCACGCCCGCGGCCGGTACGTCTTCTTCGTCGGCTCCGACGATCATCTCGGCCCGGAGGCCCTGGAACGCCTGGTGGACGCCGCCGACCGGTGGGGCTCTGACGTGGTGCTCGGGCGAATGGTCGGCACCAACAAGCGCTACGTGCACCAGGCCGTCTACGCGGAAACCCGGGAGCAGGTCGATCTCGTCGACAGTGCACTGCCCTGGTCGCTGTCGAACACCAAGCTGTTCCGGCGGGACCTGATCGAACGGCACGGGCTGCGCTTCCGTACCGACATGCCGATGGGCAGCGACCAGCCGTTCACACTGGAGGCCTGCGTCCGCGCGAACAAGGTCTCCGTCCTCGGCGACTACGAGTACTACTACGCGGTCAAGCGGCACAACGCGCAGAACATCACCTACGCCAGCCGCTTCGAGGAGCGGCTGCGCTGCGCCGAGGAGTTGGTCGGCTTCGTCGCCGGCCTGCTCGAGCCCGGGCCGCGGCGGGACGCGGTCCTGCTGCGTCACTTCAGCTGGGAGGTGGCGAAGCTCCTCCAGACGGAGCTGCTCGACCTCGGCGCCGACGTCCAGGAGCGCGTCCACGACCGGATCCGCAAGTTGGTCGAGGGGTACCTCACCGACGACATCCTGGCCCGGTTGGCCCCCAACCTGCGGCTGCGGCTGGTCGTCGCCCGCGACGCCACGCTGGGTCGGTTGCGTGAGCTGATCCGGCAGCAGGCCGAGCGGACGCCACCCGAGATCAGCATCGAGGATGGCCGCTGGTACGCCCACTATGTCGGCTTCCGTGACCCGTCGCTCGGCTACCCGGACGAGTGGTACGACGTGACCGACGGCTCCGCGAAGGTGCTGGCCATGCTCACCGCGACCCGACTGGCCTGGGGACGGGACGCCGCAGGCGCCCGATCCCTGGTGGTCACCGCGCAGAGCCGCTGGGCGGAGCTGGCCGACCTGCCCGCCGAGGCACTCCGGGTCAGTGCCGGGGAGGTGGTCGGCGTGACATCCGTCACCACCGGTGCGCCCGGTACCGTCGTACGGACGGTCTTCGCGGTGGACCGGCTGCTCGCGGCCGTGCCGCTCAACGGCGGACGGGAGACGGTACGGGCCGAGGTGAGCACCCCGGCCGGGGTCGGTTCCGCCCCGCTGCGGACCGACCGCCGGGTCGGCGCGCCCCGCCTGCTCACCCGCCACGGCGTCCGGTTGCACCTCGTCACGCCGACCACGAACCACAAGGGCCAGGTGATCGTCGCGATCACGCCGGTGACCACCGGTCGGTTCCTTGCCCGTCTGCGCCGAATTTGGCCCTCTGGAGGAAAGTAGTTTCATGAACATCTGCGTCGTCGCGCTCGGAAAGATCGGCCTTCCGCTCGCCGTGCAGTTCGCCTCGAAGGGGCACCGGGTGATCGGTGCCGACGTTTCCGAGCGGGTCGTCCAGCTCGTCAACGATGGTGCCGTGCCGTTCCCCGGCGAGGCCGACCTGGACGTGAAGCTGAAGGAGGTGGTGGCCGCCGGGCTGCTGTCGGCCACCACCGACACCGCCGCCGCGGTCGCCGACTCCGAGGCCGTCGTCGTGGTGGTGCCGCTCTTCGTGGACGCCGAGGGCGTACCGGACTTCGGTTGGATGGACGACGCCACCCGGGCCATCGCCCGGGGTCTCAAGCCGGGCACCCTGGTGAGTTACGAGACCACCCTGCCGGTCGGCACCACCCGCAGCCGTTGGGCGTCGATGCTCCAGGAAGGCTCCGGCCTCACCGCCGGAACGGACTTCCACCTGGTCTTCAGCCCGGAGCGGGTGCTCACCGGGCGGGTCTTCGCCGACCTGCGCCGCTACCCGAAGCTGGTCGGTGGCATCGACGAGGCGTCCGCCGCGCACGGCGTGCGCTTCTACGAGGCGGTCCTCGACTTCGACGAGCGGCCCGACCTGGACCGGCCCAACGGCGTGTGGGACCTTGGTTCGGCCGAGGCGTCCGAGCTGGCCAAGCTGGCCGAGACGACCTACCGGGACGTCAACATCGGCCTGGCGAACCAGTTCGCCCGCTTCGCCGACACCGTGGGCGTCGACGTCACCAAGGTCATCGAGGCGTGCAACACCCAGCCGTACAGCCACATCCACTCGCCGGGCATCGCCGTCGGTGGGCACTGCATCCCGATCTACCCGCGGATGTACCTCTGGAACGACCCGGCCGCCACCGTCGTCCGCTCGGCCCGCGAGGCCAACGCGGCCATGCCGGAGTACGCGGTCGACCTGCTCGCCGCCGCGTACGGGGACCTGACCGACGTGGGCGTGCTGGTGCTGGGGGCGGCCTATCGGGGTGGGGTCAAGGAGACCGCCTTCTCCGGCGTCTTCCCGACCGTCGAGGCGCTGCGCCAGCGGGGCGCCAAGCCGTACGTCTCGGACCCGATGTACACCAACGAGGAGTTGGTGGCGCACGGCCTGCCGGCGTACGACGGTGAGCCGCTCGGTGCCGCGGTCATCCAGGCCGACCACGCGGAGTACCGCAGCCTCGCCCCGGCCGACCTGCCGGGCGTGACCGTTCTGGTGGACGGTCGGCGGGTCACCGATCCGGCCCGCTGGGCCGGCGTCCGCCGGGTGGTCATCGGCGGCTGATCCCACCCGTCCGCTCCGGGCCCCGACCGTTCCACGGCCGGGGCCCGTTGTGCGTCCCCGCGCACGACGCTGTGAGTCGCCTCTCCCGCCCGTTCACCCACGAGACACCCCGGCGATACTTGTGTTACTTGCCCCGTTAAAGGTCGCGGCGGCCGGTATCGAACGCGCCAACACCGGCGAGCAGACAGGGAGTGTGTCGTTGTTCAGCAGAATACGGAGCCAACAGGGTGTCGCCGTCGCCGGCGTGACCCTGCTGGGCTACGGGATCATGGTTCTGGCCGGCGCCCTGGGCTGGGTGATTCCGTTCGTGGTCGCCGCGTTGGTCGCGACAGCGGGTGAGTTCGCCCTCGCCAACCGGTTCGCCGCCACAGCCGTGCTGCTGGAGAAGGCCGGTATCGAGCCGGTCTGGCGGTGGCTCGTCCGCGACCTCTCGGTGGTCCTGCTGATCGTCAGCACCGTCCGCCCCGGGGTGGCCGCCACGATCGGGATCATGCTGCTGCCGGCCGCGATCTGGGCCGTGGCCGTCGGCACCACCGCGTTGAACCGGGTCGTCGAGGGCCGGGCCGCGACGCCGGCGTTCACCCGCAACATCGATTTCGGCGCGGTACGCCGGGTGCCGATCCCGCCGGCCTGGGCCGAACGCGTCCTGGGCCTGCGGATGCCGGTGCTCAACTTCCTGCTGCCGCCGGCGGCCGTGGCGGCCGCGCTGGTCGACCGGATCACGCCCGTGCTGGTGACCGGTCTGGTCACCCTGGCCATCGGGCTCGTCGCCGCGGCCGTGCTGGCTTTCACCCTGCTGCGTGGGCGCGGCCGTTCCCCCGGCGTGCTGCCCGCCGTGCACGACTGGCTGGCCCGGGAGCGTCCGGAGGTGGCGCTCTACTTCGCCGGCCCCGGCAAGGACGTCTACCAGGCCAACATGTGGCTCGCCCCGGTGGAGGCGGCGGGCCGCCGCGCGGTCGTGCTGCTGCGCGCCGAGGACGCCTTCGAGGCGCTGGCCGACACCCGGCTGCCGGTGATCTGCGTGCCCGCCGGGGTCGACTTCATGAACCTCGACTTCAGCCCCGTCCGGGTGGCGCTCTACGCGGCGAACGTGGGCGCCAACATCCACATGATCCGCGAGCCGGGCGTCCGGCACGTCTTCGTCGGGCACGGCGACAGCGACAAGCAGGCCAGCGTCAATCCCTTCAGCAAGGTGTATGACGAGGTGTGGGTGGCCGGTCGCGCCGGGCGGGAGCGGTACGCGCAGGCCGGGGTGGGCGTGCTCGACCAGGACATCGTCGAGGTGGGCCGGCCGCAGTTGTCCGGGGTGCCTACCTTCGGCTCCGGCGCGACCGACAGTCGGTTCACCGTGCTGTACGCCCCCACCTGGGAGGGGTGGCTGGACGACGACCCGCACCACACGTCGCTGGTGGCGATGGGGGAGCGGATCGTGTCGGGCGTGCTCGCCGCGAACGTGCGCCTGATCTACAAGCCGCACCCGCTGACCGGCACCCGCTGGAACAAGGCCCGGGCGGCCAACGACCGGATCATCAACCTGATCCGGGCCGCTGGCGGCGAGGTGGACGTGAACTCGCTGGACGGCGACGCCCACCTGGTCGTCACCGGCCGGGTGCCGGCCCTGTTCGACTGCTTCAACGTCACCGACCTGCTGATCAGCGACGTGTCCAGTGTGGTCTCCGACTTCGTGCAGAGCCAACGGCCGTACGTGGTGGCCAACCCGGCGAGCCTGCCGGAGGACGAATTCCGTAGCTCGTACCCCACGTCCCGGGCGGCGTACCTGCTCTCCGCCGACTGTGGGGAGCTGGGGAAGATCCTCGACCTCGCCCAAGCTGGCGACGACCCGATGACCGCAGCTCGGCGTGAGCTGAAGGAGTACCTGCTCGGCCCGGACGAGCCGAACCCGATGGATCGTTTCCGCGCGGAGATCGAGCGTCTCTGCGCCTGAACTGCGCCCGGTTGCCGGTGAGCAGCGATCCGCTCACCGGCAACCGGTAACGGTCAATCCCGACGCGGCGGGTTCGCCACGTCCCGGGAGACGACCTCGCCCTTCTCGTCGACCCAGCCCTTCGGCCGGGCCGGGTTGCCAGCCACCAGCTGGTACGGCGCCACGTCTCGAGTGACGACCGAGCCAGCGGCGATCATCGCGTACTCGCCGACCTCGATGCCGCAGACCAGTGTGGCGTTCGCGCCGATCGAGGCGCCCCGCCGGACCAGGGTCGGCGTGATCGTCCAGTCCGGATTCTGCGCCCTCGGCCGGAAGTCGTTGGTGAAGACCGCACACGGGCCGACGAAGACCTCGTCCTCCAGCGTCACACCCTGGTAGACGGAGACGTTGTTCTGGATCTTCACGCGATCGCCGACCGTCACGGTGGCGTCGACATACACGTTGCGCCCGATCACGCAGCCCGCGCCCACCTGGGCCGACGATCGGATGTGGGCCAGGTGCCAGACCTTGGTGCCGTCGCCGACCTGGGCGCCGTCCTCGACGTCGGCGGTGGGGTGGACGAAGACCGAGGGGGTCGGTGAGGTGCTGTCAGTCATCCTTCAACTCGCATGGGTCGCAGGGCGCGCCGGGCGCCGTCGGTGACCCGCGCCGCCTCGGGCCGGAGACCGGGCACCGGGCGCGCGGACCGGGGCTGCCACGCTGCCCCGGGCACGGAGCGTGTCGTGGGGCGCGGGACTCGGCGTAGCATATCGACCGCTCAGCCGAGCAGCGCCGCCACCGCCTCGGCGGCCGGGGTGTCCGCCGGCAACGCCTGCGCCGCCACCACCGCCGCGACCGGCAGCGGACCGTACGCGTGTGGGAAGAGCTGCCCGCCGCGCGACGGCTCCCAGCGCAGCGTGTCGCCCAACCGCTCTTCGGCCACGCTGAGCAGGGTCAACCCGGTCGCACCGGCGAAGTGTCGCCGCGCTGTCTCCACCACCTGGTCCGCGCCGGAGAGGTGGATGAACCCGTCCTGCCGGTCCACGGCGGAGCCGGAGAAGGCGCCGGCGGCGAGGGCGTCGTCCCATTCCGTGTTCGACAGCAGTTTGTAGATCACCTCGGCAGCCTACGGGGGTCCGGTCGGCGTGCTGGCCCGGTTTTCGCCGGTACCGCCGCGCCCGTCGCCCCCCGCCGGGCATGCTCAGGTCAAGGGCCGCGGAGGGGATGGGCGATGCAGAGCTACGACGACGACTGGACCGACAGTCAGCGCGCGCTGTACGACGAGTGCTACCGGGCGGGCGGCGAGTGGGCCGAGGATCCGGACACTCCGTCCGACGACGTCCAGCACGTGATCAACCTGGCCGAGGCGGACGACGACGCCTTCCAGGATGCCGAGATCGACTATCCGCCCCTGGTCGACGCGGTGACCCAGGCCAGCGGCGTCAACGTCACCAGCGTGCCGGCCAGTCACGAGGACCCGGGCTTTCGCGGCTTCACCGACGGCGTCCGGGACGCCACCGCCGACGACGTCTTCGGCCTCTAGGGTCTGCGTCAAAGCCCTCCGCCTCGGCTCGACCGAGGACTCTGACACACACCCTGGCTGGCACTTCGCGGTATCCGACCTCCCGTTCCGCGCACGCTTCTGCCACCATTCGCAGAACGGCGCTGCGACGGACGGGGGCACGGGTGCGAATCCTGCTGGTGGAGGACGACCGTCGGGTCGCCGCTGCGCTCTCCTCCGCCCTGACGCGCCGCGGATACGAGGTCGAGCACGCGGGCACCGTCGCCGCCGCCCTCTCCGCCGCCCCGTGCGACCTGGTGCTGCTCGACCTGACCCTGCCCGACGGGGACGGCACCGACCTGTGCCGGGAGCTGCGCCGGCGCAGCAGCCAGCTCGGCATCATCGCGGTGACCGCGCGGGGCGAGGAACGCGATCGGGTGCTGGGTCTGCGCCTCGGCGCGGACGACTATGTCGTCAAGCCGTTCTCGATGGTGGAGTTGCAGGCACGGATCGAGGCGGTGCTGCGCCGGGCCGCGAACGCCGCGCCGCAGCGGCACCTCATCGAGGCCGGGTCGGTGCGCATCGACGTGCCCGCCCGAACGGTGACCGTGGACGGCCGCGACGTCACGTTGACCCGCAAGGAGTTCGACGTGCTGCTCTCGCTGGCCCGCCAGCCCGGGGTGGCGGTGCCGCGCGATCGCATCCTGCTCGACGCCTGGGGCACCACCTGGGCTGACCGGCACACGGTCGAGGTGCACGTGGGGTCGTTGCGCGGCAAGCTCGGTGATGCCCGTCTGGTGGAGACCGTGCGCGGTGTCGGCTACCGACTGCGCGACGCGTGAGGGGCTGACGTGCGCCGCCGTCTGGTGATCAGCTATCTGCTGCTGATGGTGCTGGTCCTCATCGCGTTGGAGACACCGCTGGCCGCGACGATGGCCAGCCGCGAGACGGAGCGGGTCCGCGCCGACCGGCTCGCCGACGCCACCCGGTTCGCCTCGCTGGCCGGGCCGGCGTTACGCGACGGCGGGCCGGGCCCGATCGAGTCGGAGCTGACCAGTTACGACAACCTGTACGCGATCGGCGCCGCGATCGTCGACCGGGACCGCAGCACGCCGGTCTCGTCGCCGAGGTACCGGCCCGGCCCGGTGACGGCGACGGTCCTGGACATCGCCCTGTCCGGGCAGCAGACCAGCGCGCCCGAGTCGGTCTGGCCCTGGACGACCGACCCGGTGGCGGTGGCGGTGCCGATCAACGACGGCGGTGAGGTGCTCGGCGCGGTGGTGATCGTGACCCCGTCCGGCCCGATCCGCCGAGCTGTCACCTCGTGGTGGCTGCTGCTCGCCCTGGCTGGTCTGCTCGTCGTGCTGGCCTGCGTTCTCACCGCATTCGGGTTGGCCGGTTGGGTGCTGCGCCCGGTCACCGAGCTGGACGCGGTCACCCACGAGATCGCCGAGGGCGACCGGGGCGCCCGGGTGCAGCACCGCCTGGGCCCGCCGGAGCTACGCCGTCTCGCGGCCAGCTTCAACCACATGGCCGACGTGGTCTCCGACGTGATGGACCGGCAGCGTGCCTTCGTCGCGCACGCCAGCCACCAGCTGCGCAACCCGCTCACCGCGCTGCGGTTGCGGGTGGAGGAGTTGGGCCCCAGCCTCACCGACCCGGACGGCCGGTCCGAGCACCAGTTGGCACTGGAGGAGACCGACCGGCTGGCGTTGGTGCTCGACGCGCTGCTCACCCTCGCCCGGGCCGAACGGGAGGAGAACGAGCGGGTCACCGTGGACGCCGCCGCGGTGGCCGCGTCCCGCGTTACCGCGTGGGCGCCGCTGGCCCGGCACCGTTCGGTCGCGTTGCGGTTGGCCACCACCGACGCCCCGGCGTACGCCCGGACGGTGCCGACGGCCGTCGACCAGGCGCTGGACGCGCTGATCGACAACGCGGTGAAGTTCAGCGGGGCTGGCGGGGCGGTGACGGTGACGGTGGCCCGTCGCGACGGCGGGGTGGCCCTGGAGGTGCGCGACTCCGGCCCGGGCATGACCGAGAGTCAGCTCGGCCAGGCGACCGAGCGGTTCTGGCGGGCCCCGGACGCGCAGAACGTGGACGGTGCGGGGCTGGGCCTGACCATCGCCGCGGTGTTGGTGGACGCGTCCGACGGGCGGCTCACCATGCGCCCGGGGGAGTCGCGCGGGTTGGTCGCCGCCCTGTGGTTCCCGGCGCCGGAATCCGACCCGTCGGTGGAGCCTGCGGACGAGGAGGTGCTCGCCGACCTGCGGCCCGCCCCGGCGCGGTGACGCCTGCCGTCAGGGTTTGGCCGCGCGGTACCAGGCGGCGGCCCCCGGGTGCAGCGGCAGCGGCGCGGTGACGATCGCCGAGCGAGGGCTCATCCGGCCCGCCGCCGGGTGCGCGGCGGCCAGTTCGGCCCGGCGCTCCATCAACAGCCTGGTCACCTCCCGAACCAACCGCTCCGGCAGGTTGGCCTGCACGATCAGGTAGTTCGGGTTGGCCACCGTGGTCACCGCGTCCACCCCGTACACCGAAAGGGGGATGTCCCGGGAGACGTAGACCTGCCCGTAGCGGGAGCGCAGCGGCTCGGTCCATTCGCTGAGGTCGACGATCCGGGTGGCGCTACGCCAGGCCAGCTCCTCGATGCCCCGCACCGGCAACCCGCCGGAGAAGAAGAACGCGTCGATCCGCCCGGACCGCAGTGCCGCCACTGATTCGTCCAGCCCGAGCCGTTCCCTGCGCACCTCGTCACCACCCAGGCGGGCGACCTCCAGCAGCCGGGTCGCGGTGATCTCGGTGCCCGAGCCGGACGCGCCCACGGAGACTCGGCGGCCCCGCAGGTCGGCGACCGTGCGGACCGGGCCGCCGCCGGTGGTGACCAGGTGCAGTTGGTCGTCGTACACCCGGGCGATGGCCTCGACCGCGGGGCTCTCCGCCGTGCTGGTGGGCAGCACGTCGGCCTGGGTGAAACCCAGCTCGGCCGCGCCGGACCCGACCAGTTGGACGTTCTCCGCCGAGGCGGCGGTGATCACCACGCTGGCCCGCACGTTGGGCAGTTCCCGGTTGAGGATGGCCGCCAGGGACTGCCCGAACGCGTAGTAGACGGCGGTGGGGCTGCCGGTGGCGATCCGGATCGTCGTCGGCGCGGTCGGCGCGTCCCGGCAGCCGGCGGCGGCCAGGGTCGCGGTCAGCAGCACCGTCAACAGGGCAGCGGGCCCCGCGCGGTGGAGGCCGGGCCGGCGGGACGAGGTACGACTCACGCGGTGCACTGTGCGCCGTCGCCCGGGCGCGCGCAAGCCCTCTGCCGTGCCGCGCCGGGTGGGTGTGGCCGGAACCTCGATCAGCAGGCCGGGCTGCGTGTCGGCGTCACGACCCCGCTCCGCGTCGCCACCGCCCCGCGCGCCGGTTCCAACGCCGCGCTGCTCAGGATCCGCGCCCGGTCCGGGCCGTCGGCGACGCTGACCAGGAAGCAACCGGTGCCGGGGCGCAGCCGGGCCGGCACGTCGAGCACGGCAGCGCTGCGGATCAGCACCGCGGCCAGCTCCCGGTCGGTGAGCCGCACGCCGAGGATGTGCCGGCGGACGTGCCGCCCGGCGGCCAGCAGCGCCGAGCGCCAGGCTGCCGCCGCGAGCCGGCTCACCAACCGCCGGCGCGCCGGCGAGGCACCGGGCAGCGGCCCGCCGAGCAGCTCACGCCGCCCCTGCCACCAGCCCGCGTCCAACACCCGGGTGTACGCCTCCCGGTGCTCCTGCGGCACCCAGAGCCGGTGCAGCTCGTAGCGGCGGCGCAGACCGCCCACGACGACCTCGTGGGTGACCGGGATGTCCAGCCGGGCGAGCAGTTGCCGGGTGCGCTGTGCGGCGTCCTCCCGGTTGAACTCCACCCCGGGCGCGTGCGCCAGGCGTGCCGCGCCCGGCCGGGCCGCGGTCGGCGGCGGTGTGCAGCGCAGCAGGCAGGCAGCCTCGAACGCGTCGCCCAGGGTCAGCCAGTCCAACGGAGAGGACGGCGCCGGGGACCGGGGTCGGTCGAGCAGGGCGGGTTCGAGGGTCAACGAAGGCTCCCTTGCCGGAGTCTGGGTTCCCCTACCGTGGTCCCTGCGTCGCCGTTACGGAACTCCTCCGGCCCAGCCTTGAGCAAATCTTGCGGCTGCCGGAACTGCTAGAGGTCGGTGACCACCAGGTCGACCTGTCGTACCCGGCCGGGCGCGGTGGTCTGCTCCACGACGGTGTGCTTCAACTCGCCCAGCGTGCCGACCAGCTCGTCGGCGGTGCGCGGTCGTGCGCCGGCGACGAGCAGGTCGCGGACCAGCCGGCCCTTTGTCGCCTTGTTGAAGTGGCTTACCACCGACCGGACCGGTACGCCGTCCACCTCCCGCTCGTGCAGCACCCGCACGGTGACGGTCCGCTCGGCCAGCGGCCCGCGCGGCGTCCAGGTGGCCGCGTACGCGCCGGAGCGCAGGTCCAGCACCGGGCCCTTACCGGCGGCGGCGTCCAGCACCGGCGTCAGCTCCCGACGCCAGTACGCGGACAACGCCCCGACGCCCGGCAGGCGAGCGCCGATGGGGCAGCGGTACGGGGGGATCCGGTCGGCCAGCCGGACCGCGCCCCACAGCCCGGAACTGATCATGATCGACCGGCGGGCCGCCCGCTGCGCCGCAACCGGCAGCGAGGCCAGGTCCAACGCCTCGTAGAGCACCCCGGTGTAGAGCCGCTCGGCGGGCGCGGTGGCTGCCTCCCGCAGCCGGGCGTTGCGCCGCAGCTCGCCCCGCTGGCCTTCGCTGAGCCCGAGCGCCGCCCGCGCGGCCTCCTCGTCCGGCCCGGCGCAGAGCGCCACCAGGGCGTCCAGCACCCGCTCACGGGCCGGGTTCAGCTCGGGCAGCGAGACCCGGTCCGGGGCCCAGCGCCGCCCGGTGCCGGCGTCGGCCTTCCCCTCCGAGGGCGGCAGCAGGATGAGCATGGTTCTCCTCGACGGGCGCAACGGCGGCGCCCCACGCGCCGGCCCGGCCAGCGTACGACCCGTCGCTACCGCCAGGGTCGTACCGGGGTGTCGGGGTGGTACACGCGATAGCCGCCGACCTCGCGCACGAGTGCGGTGTCGGCACGGTCGGCGAGCAGCCGGCGCAGCCGCCGATCCATCGGCGAGTCGACCTCCACCACGTACCCCGGTCGTTCGGCCCGCCCGACCTGCCGCCAGTACGGCCGGTAGCGGTTCTGCCCGGGGGACAGGTCGCCGTCGAGCACCCCGCAGACCACCGTCTCATCCGTGTTGAAGATCAACCGGTTGCAGGTCCAGTAGTCCCCGTACACCTCGTGGGGTCCGTCAGCGCGCAGCGCGGCGGCCAACTCCCGGGCCCCGCGCTCCTCGGTCCGCGAGGTGCCGGTGCCGGCGGCCGCGAAGAGCACGGTGATCACCACCGTGGTCGCGGTCAGCGCGGCCAGCACCGCTGTGGACAGCGCGCCGGTGAGCCGGCCGAGCGCCCCGACCGTGCCCCGCCAGCAGGCCACCGCCGCCACCCACAGCGGCCAGAGCACCGCCGGCAGCGACAGTTGCAGCACCGACAGGTACCGGGCGTTGTCCAGCGGGCTGGTCGCGGCGAGCGGGCTGCGCACGTACGACAGCAGGGTCAACGCGGCACCGGCGACCAGCGCGAGCTGCACGACCGGCCCGACCCGCTCCCCGCGCGGCGCCGCAGCCGCGCGACGGTACGCGAGCACCGCGAGCACCGCGCCGACCACCAGCAGCACCGGATACAAGACGCCGAACCACTGTTGCCACCGGCCGCAGCCGCCCACCGGGCAGAGCCCGTGCGCCAGCGGCACCCCCTCCAGCAGGCCGCCCCGGATCCGGTCCGACCACGGCGGCGCCGGCCCGGCCTTGGTGCTGACCTCGCGGAACACCGACAGCGAGTCCTCACCGGGCCCGGCCCGCAGGTTGTCGAGAATCATCGGCGCCACCCCGACGACGGCCCCCGCCACCAGCAGCAGGCCGGACCAGCCGAGCAGTTCCCGCCGCACCGCCCACACCAGGGCCAGCCCGGCCACCGCCAAGTACGGCAGGATCAGCCAGTCCGACCAGACGGCCAACCCGACGAGCAGGCCGAACACCGCGACCGCGAGCCGTCGGCGGCGAAACGTGCCGGCGGCCAACCCCACGGTGATCAGCAGCATCAGCAGCACCGCCGGCTTCACCTCGGGCCGGCCACCGACCACCGTGATCTGGTCGCGCACCACCCGCTCCCCGCCGAGCGCGAGCAGGCCCACGACGAAGGTGGCGAACCAGGGTGTGCACAGCCGACGGGTCAGCCGGTGGATCAGGTAGAGGAACAGCGCGTACAGCGCGAGCATCGGCAGCCGCAGCACCGGCCAGCTCGGCCCGGCCACCGCCAGCAGGGGAGCGGCCAGGTACGACTCCAGCATCCCCATGTAGTGCTGGCCGTAGAGGAAGACCGGGCGTTCCCGGCCCTGCCCGATGTGTAGCGCGGCGAGACCGAAGGTTGCCTCGTCGCTGTTCGACACCGGCACCGTGAACAGGGTCAGGACCAGCCGATAGACGACACCGGCCAGCCCGAACAGCAGCGCGACGAGCGCCGGCCGGTCGAGTCGCGGGCGCCATCGCCCACGGTGCTGCTCCAGATCTGACACGACCACGCCCCCGTCGCCGTCCGGACGGAGTGTTTCACGTTCGGCGGGGTCGCCGGGGTGGATCGGCGCAGCCGGGGACGGCTCACGTGGCCGTGGCTGACGACGTGTGGCAGGGTTGGCGGGTGCCACCCACTCCCGCCGGCCAGTTGGCCGTTCCGAACCTGCACCGAGCTGCGCGGATCGAGGACGCCGTCCACGAGCTCGTCCAGCGTCGGCTGCGGCGCACAGGGTGGCGGGTCAACATCGTCGCGTACACCGGCTATGGCGCGCCGGGCTGGGTGCGGGTGATGTGCCGGGTCCTGCTGGGCCGTCCGGACACCCGCCAGCGGGGTCGGCTGGACAAGGTCCGCGGCTGGCGCAGCTTCACCACGCTGCCCAACAAGCACGTCACAGTGACCATCGAGGCTGGCGGGGTGCGGCACGAGACGCAAGCCGACCGCAGCGGGTTCGTCGACACCCTGGTCGAGGCCGACCTGCCACCCGGCTGGGGCACCGTCCGGCTCAGCGTGCCGGACGCCGAGCCGGTCGACGCGCCGGTGCGCATCCTCGACCCGGAGGTCAAGTTCGGCATCATCTCCGACATCGACGACACGGTGATGGTGACGGCGCTGCCCCGACCGCTGCTCGCCGCGTGGAACACGTTCGTGCTCGATGAGCACGCCCGTAACGCCGTGCCCGGCATGGCCGTGCTCTACGAGCGGCTCGTCACCGGACACCCCGGCGCCCCGGTCTTCTACCTCTCCACGGGCGCGTGGAACGTGGCACCGACGCTGACCCGGTTCCTGTCCCGGCACCTCTACCCGGCCGGGCCGCTGCTGTTGACCGACTGGGGGCCGACCGCCGACCGGTGGTTCCGCAGCGGGCGGGAGCACAAGCGGGTCACCCTGGCCCGGATGGCCAAGGAGTTTCCCGACGTGAAGTGGCTGCTGGTCGGCGACGACGGGCAGCACGACCAGGAGATCTACCGCGAGTTCGCCGCCGCCCACCCGGAGAACGTCGCCGCGGTGGCGATCCGTCGGCTCTCGCCGACCCAGTCGGTGCTGGCCGGTAGCCTGCCCGCCCCGGCCGGCTCGTCGTCGGCGGGACCGGTGGGGCAGAAGTGGCTCTCCGCACCCGACGGCGCGGGGCTGTGGAAGCTGTTGCGCGACGCCGGGCTGGTCTGACCGTCCGACGTCGCCGTCCTGAAGGTTACTTGCACAACAGTCGGGCAACGTTGAAAATCCTTTCATGCCCAGAGACTGCTATCGATATTTTCCAGGCCTGGCACTGGTAGCGGCGCTGATGCTCGGCGCAGCAGCTGCCCCCGCCACCCCGCCGGACATCGTGCCGGTGGCCGCCCAGGCGGCCTGCGTGACCGATCCGGCCACCCCGAAGCGGCAGTTCCGGGGCATGTGGATGGCCAGCGTGGCCAACATCGACTGGCCCAGCCGCACCGGGCTCACCCCCGCCGCTCAGCAGTCGGAGTACCGGGGTTGGCTCGACCTGGCCAAGCAGCGTCGGATGAACGCCGTCGTCGTGCAGATCCGCCCCGCCGCCGACGCGTTCTGGCCGTCGACGTACGAGCCGTGGTCGCAGTGGCTCACCGGAACCCAGGGCGGCAACCCCGGCTACGACCCGCTGGCCTTCATGGTGGCCGAGGCGCACGCCCGCAACCTGGAGTTCCACGCCTGGTTCAACCCGTACCGGGTCGCGACCCACACCGACCTCACCAAACTGGCAGCCAACCACCCGGCCCGCAGGAACCCGGGCTGGGCCGTCGCCTACAACGGTCAGCTCTACTACAACCCCGGCATCCCCGCCGTCCGGGCCTTCGTGCAGACCGCCATGATGGACGCCGTCAGCCGCTACGACATCGACGCGGTGCACTGGGACGACTACTTCTACCCGTACCCGGGCAGCGGTGGGGGTTTCCCCGACCAGGCCACGTACGCCCAGTACGGTGCCGGCTTCAGCACCGTCGCCGACTGGCGGCGCAACAACGTCAACCTGCTGGTGCAGGAGATGAGTGCCAGGATCCGTGCGGCGAAGCCGTGGGTGAAGCTCGGCGTTAGCCCGTTCGGCATCTGGCGCAACGCCGGCACCGACCCGCTCGGCTCGCGCACCACAGGCCTCCAGTCGTACGACGCCATCTACGCCGACACCCGACGCTGGGTGAAGCAGGGCTGGATCGACTACATCGCCCCGCAGATCTACTGGCAGATCGGCCACCCCGCAGCCGACTACGCGGAACTGGTCCGCTGGTGGTCGGAGACCGTCACCGGCACCAACGTGCAGTTGCTCGTCGGGCAGGCCACCTACCGCGCCGGGGCATCGGGGCAGGACGCCGCCTGGCAGGACCCGACCGAACTGACCGACCACCTGACCCTCAACCGCACCTACCCCCGGATCCTCGGCGACATCCACTTCAGCGCCAAGGACGTACGCGCCGACCGCATCGGCGCCGTCTCCCGGGTGGCGACCGACCACTACCGCAGGCCCGCCCTGGCACCGGCCGGCGTGGGTGGCTCAGCGCCCTCCGCGCCGAACCTCACCTCGGCGGTACGCGGCACCGGCGGTGTGACAGTGAACTGGCAGCGTGGCGGCACCGGAAGCACCGCCGAGTACGCCGTGTACCGACTCCCCGGTGACGGCGCGGTCGACCCCTGCGACCTGGCCGACGCCCGCAACCTGCTCGGCACGGTGCGCGCGTCTGGGAGCACCGGCACGTTCATCGACGCCACCGCCGCGGCAGGCTCGACCTACCGGTACCTGGTGACCGCCCTGGACCGGCTGCACCACGAGAGCCCGGCCAGCAACGCGCGGGTCGTCACCGGTAGCGGCGGCACGTTCAGCGTGATCGTGGACAACACCACCACTGGTGGCTTCACCGCCGCCACCACCTGGGGCACGTCGTCGTACCTCACCACGCGGTACGGCACGAACTACCGATTCGCCGAGCCGCAGGCGGTCAGCGACCCGGCCTGGTTCAGCGCGACGCTGCCCGCCGCCGGTTCGTACCGGGTCGAGGTCTGGTACCCGGCGGACCCCGGCTACAACAGCGCCACGCCGCACCTGGTGGCCAGCGCGAACGGAACCGTGACGGCCTCCGTCGACCAGCGCAGCGGCGGCGGGCAGTGGCGGGTGCTGGGCACCTACGACTTCGCCGCGGGGACACGCCAGGTCGTCGGGGTCAGCCGCTGGACCAGCACCCAGGGGTACGTCGTAGCCGACGCTGTCCGTATCACCCGGCTCTGAGCCGCGCCGTTCCCCCGGGGCGTCTCGACGTTTCGGGGGAACGGCGTATTGCCCACCCCGGGCCATCGCCGACCTGAACGAGCACCTGAAGCACTGGCGGAGCAGCCAGTCGAGGTGACCCTGCTCAGCCCTGGCGGAGCCAGACGGCACCGAGCGGCGGGACCTGGAGGGCGGCCGAGGCGACCATCCCGTGCCACGGCACGTCCTCGGCGCGTACCTCGCCCAGGTTGCCCACCCCGGACCCGCCGTAGTGGTGCGCGTCGGTGTTGAGCACCTCCTGCCACGTCCCGCCGGCCGGCAACCCGATCCGGTAGTCGTGCAGCGGCTGGGCGGAGAAGTTCGCCACGCAGACCAGGGTCGAGCCGTCCGGGGCTATCCGGACGAACGACACGGTGTTGTTGGCGACGTCGTCGCCGGCGATCCAGCGGAACCCGGACGGCTCGGTGTCCTGTGCCCAGAGCGCCGGAGTGTCCCGGTAGACGCGGTTGAGGTCAGCGACGAGGCGCTGCACACCGGCGCGGGCCGGGTCGTGCAGCAGGTACCAGTCGAGGCCGCGCTCCTCGCTCCACTCCCTGTCGTCGGCCAGCTCCGAGCCCATGAAGAGCAGCTGCTTGCCCGGGTGCGCCCACATGTACGCCAACAGCGCCCGCACGTTCGCCAGCCGCTGCCAGGTGTCGCCGGGCATCTTGCCGGCCAGCGAGCCCTTGCCGTGCACCACCTCGTCGTGGCTGATCGGCAGCACGTAGTTCTCGCTCCAGGCGTACGCCAGGGAGAAGGTGAGCTGGTGGTGATGGTGCTGGCGGTAGATCGGATCCTTTGAGGTGTAGAGCAGGGTGTCGTGCATCCAGCCCATGTTCCACTTGAACCCGAAGCCCAGCCCGCCCTCGGCCGTGGAGCTGGTGACACCCGGCCAGGCGGTGGACTCCTCGGCGATCATGACGACCCCGGGGTGGTGCTTGTAGACGGTCGCGTTCACCTCCTGCATGAGCGCGAGGGCCTCCAGGTTCTCCCGGCCGCCGTACTTGTTGGGGGCCCACTCGCCGTGATTGCGGGAGTAGTCCAGGTAGAGCATCGAGGCGACGGCGTCCACCCGCAGCCCGTCGACGTGGAACTGGTCGCACCAGTAGAGCGCGTTGGCGACCAGGAAGTTGCGCACCTCGTTGCGGCCGAAGTCGAAGACGTACGTACCCCAGTCGGGGTGTTCGCCGCGGCGCGGATCGGGGTGCTCGTAGAGCGGGGTGCCGTCGAAGCGGCCGAGAGCCCACTCGTCCTTGGGGAAGTGCGCGGGCACCCAGTCCAGGATCACGCCGATGCCCGCGGCGTGCAGCCGGTCGACCAGGTGCCGGAACTCGTCCGGGTCACCGAAGCGGGACGTCGGCGCGTAGTAGCCGGTGACCTGGTAACCCCAGGAACCGCCGAACGGGTGCTCCATCACCGGCAGGAACTCCACATGCGTGAAGCCCAACTCGGTGACGTACGCGGTGAGCTGGTCGGCCAGCTCGCGGTAGCTCAGCCCGGGTCGCCACGAACCGAGGTGCACCTCGTAGACGCTCATCGGCTCCTGGTGCGGCTGCCGCTCGGCCCGTCGGGCCAGCCAGTCCGCGTCGTTCCACCGGTACGTCGAGTGGTGCACCACCGAGGCGGTGGCCGGGGGCACCTCCGCGTACGCGGCCAGGGGGTCGGCCTTGTCCCGCCACTGCCCGTCGGCGCCCAGCACCCGGTACTTGTAGCGGGCTCCGACCCGGGCGTTGGGGACGAACAGTTCCCACACGCCGCTGGAGCCGAGCGAGCGCATCGGCCAACCGTCGTCGGGCCCCCAGCCGGTGAAGTCGCCGACCACCCGGACCCCGCCGGCGTTGGGCGCCCACACGCTGAACGCCACGCCCTCGTCGAAGACCCGTGCGCCCAGGGCGTCCCACAGTCGCTCGTGCCGGCCCTCGCCGATCAGGTGCAGATCCAGCTCGCCGAGCGTCGGCGGATAGCGGTACGGGTCGTCGTGCGCGGTGCCGTCGACCTCCACCCGGTAGTCGAGCACAGTGCCCTCGACCTGGGTCTCGAAGACGCCCACGTCGTGCACCCGCTTCATCGGGTGTCGCTCGTCGCCGACGAGCAGCACCACGTCGCCGGCGCCCCGGCGCATCGTGCGGATCGTCGTCGAGGAGTCGGCGGGGTGCGCGCCGAGCAGCGCGTGCGGGTCGTGCGTCGCGCCGGAGATCAGCTGGTCCATCGGGCGTCCTTCGGGGCGGCGTCGGTCGGTGCGGAGGCGGGCGGTCGGGTCGCCGATCGGCGCGGCGGGGTCGGTACCGGGCCCGACCGGCGGGGCGGAGTGGGAACGGGAGCTGTCGGCGCGGGAGGTGTCGGTGCAGGAGGTGTCGGCGCGGGAGGTGTCGGTGCGGGAGTTGTCGGCGCGGGAGCTGTCGGCGCGGTGCCGCCGGAGAGGTCGTCCGGCACCTCGGCGACGGTGAGGTCCGCCGGCTCGGCGCCCACCGGCTGCGGCTCGGTCGGCGGGGCCGGCCGACGCACGGTCAGCACGTGAGCCGGTTGCAGGTACGGGTCGAGTCGCACCGCGTTGCGTTGACCCCAGTCGTAGCTGGTGCCGGTCAGCTCGTCGTGCACTGTGAACCGCTCGTGCCAGTCGAAGCCCAGCGCCGGCATGTCGAGGGTGGTGTTGCCCCACTGCACCTCGCGCGAGTCGAACGAGCAGATCACGATGACCGTGTTGCCGGTCTCCGGGTCGTGCTTCGACCAGCAGAGCAACGCCGGGTTGTCAATCTCGTGGAAGCGCAGGTTGCGGAGCTGGTGCAGGGCCGGGTTGTCACGGCGTACCCGGTTGAGGGCGGTGAGGAAGGGCGCCAGCGAGCGGCCCTGCGCCTCGGCGCCGGCCCAGTCCCGTGGGCGCAGCTCGTACTTCTCGTTGTCCAGGTATTCCTCGGCGCCCGGCCGGGCCACGTGCTCGAACAGCTCGAAACCGGCGTACATGCCCCAGGACGGGGAGAGCAGCGCGGCCAGCACCGCCCGGATCTTGAACATCGGCGGGCCGCCGTGCTGCAACGACTCGTGCAGGATGTCCGGCGTGTTCGGCCAGAAGTTCGGCCGCATGTGGTCGGCCGACTCGATCAGCTCCTCGCAGTACTCCCGCATCTCGGCGGCCGTCGTGCGCCAGGTGAAATAGGTGTACGACTGCGTGAAGCCGATCTTGCCGAGGCCGTGCATGATGGCCGGCCGGGTGAACGCCTCGGCCAGGAACAGCACGTCCGGGTCGACAGTCTTCACCTCGGCGATCAACCAGTGCCAGAAGTCGAACGGCTTGGTGTGCGGGTTGTCCACCCGGAAGATCCGGATGCCCTCGCCGACCCAGTGCAGCACGACCCGCAGCACCTCGGCCCGGATGCCCTCCGGGTCGTTGTCGAAGTTGACCGGGTAGATGTCCTGGTATTTCTTCGGCGGGTTCTCCGCGTACGCGATGCTGCCGTCGGCCCGGGTGGTGAACCACTCCGGGTTCTCGGTGACCCACGGGTGGTCCGGCGCGCACTGCAACGCCAGGTCCATGGCGACCTCCAGGCCCTGCGCCGCCGCCGCCTCGATGAAGGCGCGGAAGTCCGCGGGCGTACCCAGGTCGGGGTGGATGGTGTCGTGGCCGCCCTCGGCGGCGCCGATCGCCCACGGTGAGCCCACGTCGGTCGGCCCGGCGGTGAGCGCGTTGTTGCGGCCCTTGCGGTTGACCCGGCCGATCGGGTGGATCGGCGGCAGGTAGAGCACGTCGAAGCCCATCGCGGCCACGCCCGGCAGCCGGTCGGTGGCGGTGGCGAAGGTGCCGGAGCGGCCACCCACCGCCCCCTCGGAGCGGGGGAAGAACTCATACCAGGCCGAGTAGAGCGCCCGCTTGCGGTCAACCCAGATGGTGTACGTGTCACCGGCGGTCACCAACTCCCGCACCGGGTGCTCCCAGAGCAGGTCGGCCAGCGCCAGCGCCGGGTCGACCCGCTGCGGCAGCGGCAGGTCGGTCTCGACCAGCGCGGTGAGGGCATCGGCGACCCGGGGCCGGTCGGCGGTCGGGACGAGGTCCCGGGCGGCGGCGAGCACACGAGCGCCCTCGGCCAGGTCGTTGGCCATGTCCTCCGGCCCCTGCCCGGCGGCGATCTTCTTGGTCACCGCGTTCTGCCAGGTCAGGTATGGGTCCTGAAACGCCTCGACGGAGAAGGTCCAGGAGCCGACGGCGTCCGGTCGGATCGTGGCGTGCCAGCGGTCCTGGCCGGGCTCGCCGGGGCGCATCCGGGTGAACGGCCGGGCTTCGCCGTCCGGACCTGTCCAGACCACGTTGCAGCCGAGCGCGTCGTGCCCCTCCCGGTAGGCGCGGGCCGACACCGGGATCGGCTCGTCGACCACCGCCTTGGCCGGGTATCGCCCGCACGAGACGACGGGGGAGACGTCTTCGATCGGGAACCGTCCAGTCACCCCGCCAACCTACTGCGCGAGATCCGTTCGCGCGCGGCCAAGCACGCCTGTCCCTCCCTGCCCTCGGGGTCGCGCGTCGCGATCCGCGCGCTCGGGTCAAGATCCGCGCACTTTCAGCGAAACTGCTGCCTCAACGCTTGCTGACACAGCAGTTTCCCCGAAGTTGTCCGGATCTTTCCGGCGTGGGTGACGTGACGTAGCCTCCGGCCATGATCAAGCGGGTGAAAGTCGCGGTAGTGGGTGTCGGCAACAACACCTCGGCGCTGGTGCAGGGAATCGCGCTCCACCGCCACAACGGCACTCTGGTGGGCGTCCGCAGGCCGACCGTCGACGGGCTCGCAGTCGGCGACATCGAGTTCGTCGCGGCCTTCGCCACCTCCCCGGAGAAGATCGGGAGGGACCTGACCGAGGCGATCTTCCTGCCGCCCAACAATTTCCCCCGGCTCGACTGCGACCTGCCCGAGGCAGGTGTCCCCGTCACCGAGGGGCTTGTCGACGCGACCGGGGTGGACCGGGTGGCGGCGGCGCTGGCCGGGGCGGAGGTGCTGCTCTACTCGGCGCCGAGCGGCCGACCGGAGATCGCCCGGGCGTACGCCGAGGCGGCGTGCAGCGCGGGCGTCGCCTTCATCAACACCACCGCCGACCCGATCGCCCGCGATCCGCAGGTGATGAGCAGGTTCGAGGCGGCCGGTCTGCCGCTGCTCGGAGACGACCTCGCCAGCCAGTTCGGCACCTCGGTGGTGCACAACGCGCTGCTGCGGCTGCTCCAGGAGCGGGGCCTCACGCTGGTCAGCTCCTACCAGGTCAATCTGGGCGGCACCGAGGACTTCCGCAACCTGGTCGAGAACCCCAACACCAAGAAGCAGTCCAAGCTCAACGCCTTGCCGGACGCCGACAAGGTCGAAATGGCTCCGCTCGGGTACCTGCCGCACCTGCGGTCACAGAAGGTGGCGCACCTCAACATCGAGGCGCAGGGCTGGGGCGAAACGGTGGTGAGCCTCGACGTGAAACTGAAGGTGGACGACCCCAGTGGCGCCGCCGGGGTCAACATCGACCTCATCCGCATCGCAGCCAGCGCGCTCCGCAACGGGCACGGTGGTCATCCCGCTCAGGCGACGTCCCTGCTCAAGTCTCCGCCCGGAACGGCGATCTGACCGGCGTCGAACGGCGTCGGGACGACCAGGCGGGGGTGTCGACCGTACGAGTGAGGGCTGCCCAGCCCGGGCGTCGATGGAGGACGACGGTGAGTGAATGGGCGAATGGCAATCCTCGCGATCGTCGTCGGCGGTGGCATCGGCGCCACCCTGCGGTACCTGCTGGGGCTCGGCCTCGCGCCGTCCACGCCACCTGACTTCCCCTGGGTCACCTTCGTGATCAACATGGTGGGCGCCTTCGCTCTCGGCGCCGTGATGACGCTGCTCGCGGCACACCGGCTGCCGGGCCCGTGGGGCAAGCCGTTTCTGTCGACCGGACTCATCGGCGGGTTCACGACCTGGTCGCACTTCATCGTCGAGGCTGACCAACTGATCGGGGCGCGGCGCAGTGGGATCGGCATCGTCTACCTCGTGGTGTCCATCGTCGGTGGGGTGATCGCGGCGGCGCTCGGCGCCCGTCTGGCCGAACTGCGGGTGGGGCACCCGGCGGGAAGGGGTGCGTGATGTGGGTAGGCATCGGAGTGTTCCTGGCCGGCGGGCTGGGTGCGCTGTCCCGGGCCGGGGTGGACGCGCTGGTGAAGCCGTGGTGGAGCGCGCGGGCCACCGGGCCCAGCAAGGCCTTCCCGGCGAGCACCTTCCTGATCAATGTCTCCGGTGCCTTCGTGCTCGGCATCGTCACCGGCTACGCGGTGAAACACACCGCCGCCGGCGCACAGGACTTCGCCACGATCGTCGGCGTCGGCTTCCTCGGCGCGTACACCACCTTCTCCACCGAGGAATGGCACTCCCTGGGACTGCTGCGCAAGAACGCCGCCGTCGAGGCCTTCAACGTGCTCGGCAGTCTCTGCGCCAGCCTCGTGGTGGCCGCGCTGGGCCTGTGGCTGGGCAGCTTGCTCTAGGCGGCCGGTCCAGCGTCGTTCTCCGTCAGGTCCCCTTCACCACCAGCGAGCGGTAGATGTCGAGTGTCTGCCGGGCGATGGCGTCCCAGGAGAAGTGCTCCACGGCGCGCCGCCGACCGGCCTGACCGAACCGGGCGGTACGCGCCGGGTCGGCGAGCAGCGTGTTGATCGCCGACGCCAGGTCGGCGACGAACTTCTCCGGCTCCAACGGGGTCCCCGACCCGTCGGTGACCTGCTCGATCGGCACCAGCAGGCCCGTCTCGCCGTCGGACACGACCTCGGGAATGCCACCCGTCGCGGTCGCCACCACCGCCGTCTCGCAGGCCATCGCCTCCAGATTGACGATGCCCATCGGCTCGTAGATCGACGGGCAGGCGAAGACGGTGGCGTGCGTGAGCACCTGGATCACCTCCGGCTTGGGCAGCATCTCCGCCACCCAGACCACGCCGGAGCGGTTGGCCCGCAACTCGGCGACCAACTCCTCCACCTCGGCGGCGATCTCGGCCGTGTCCGGCGCGCCGGCGAGGAGCACGAGCTGGGTGTCCGCCGGCAGCTCCCGGGCGGCCCGCAGCAGGTAGGGCAGCCCCTTCTGCCGGGTGATCCTGCCCACGTAGACCACGCTGGGTCGGGACGGGTCGACACCGAGCCGGTCCAGCACGTCGGTGCCGGAGTCCGGGGCGTACTGGATGGTGTCGATGCCGTTGTAGACCACCCGGACCCGGGGCGGGTCGATCTGCGGGTAGGCAGTCAGGACGTCGTTGCGCATCCCCCCACTGACCGCGATCACGGCGTCGGCGGCCTCCATGGCGGTGCGCTCGATCCAGGACGAGAGCGCGTAACCGCCGCCGAGCTGCTCGGCCTTCCACGGCCGCAGCGGCTCCAGGCTGTGCGCGGTCACCACGTGCGGCACCCCGTGCAGCAGCTTCGCGGTGTGGCCGGCCATGTTCGCGTACCAGGTGTGGCTGTGCACCACGTCGGTGCCGGCCGCGCCGGCGGCCATCTCCAGATCCACGCCCATCGTGCGCAGCGCGGCGTTCGCGCCGGTCAGGCCGGGCGGTTCGGCGTACGCGGTGACGCCCGGCTCGCTGCGCGGCAGACCGAAGCAGTGCACGCGGACGTCGGTGAGGCGGCGCAACTCCCGGGCCAGGTACTCGACGTGCACCCCGGCGCCGCCATAGACCTCCGGCGGGTACTCGCGGGTGAGCAGATCGACGCGCAGCGGGGTGGGTTCCGTCATGACCCCGCACCCTAGTGCAGAAGACTCCCCGTACGAGTGGTGAAGTGGGGCGAGGGTGGATAGCGTCGGGGCATGGCTGCCAAGGTGCTCGCGATCGTCCTGGCGGGTGGTGAGGGCAAGCGCCTGATGCCACTCACCACGGATCGGGCCAAGCCGGCCGTCCCGTTCGGCGGGATGTACCGCATGGTCGACTTCGTCCTCTCCAACCTGGCCAACGCCGGCTATCTCAAGATCGTCGTGCTGACCCAGTACAAGTCCCACTCCCTCGACCGACACATCACCAAGACCTGGCGGATGTCCACGCTGCTCGGCAACTACGTCACACCGGTGCCCGCGCAGCAGCGCCGCGGCCCGTGGTGGTTCGCCGGCTCGGCCGACGCCATCTACCAGAGCTTCAACCTCATCAACGACGAGCAGCCTGACTACGTGATCGTCTTCGGCGCCGACCACATCTACCGGATGGACCCCCGGCAGATGGTCGAGGACCACATCGCCTCCGGCGCCGCGGTGACCGTCGCCGGCATCCGCCAGCCGCTGTCGATGGCCGACCAGTTCGGTGTCATCGAGGTCGGCGAGGACGGCAAGCGGATCCGGGCGTTCCGCGAGAAGCCCACCGACGCGGTGGGTCTGCCCGACGCACCGGACGAGATCTACGCCTCGATGGGCAACTACGTCTTCACCACCCGGGCGCTCTGCGAGGCGGTCGAGCGCGACGCCGAAGACAAGACCAGCAAGCACGACATGGGCGGCAGCATCATCCCGATGCTCGTCGAGCGGGGCGAGGCCAACGTCTACGACTTCCGCGACAACGAGGTGCCGGGCAGCACCGACCGCGACCGCGGCTACTGGCGCGACGTGGGGACGCTCGACTCGTTCTACGACGCCCACATGGATCTGATCAACGTGCACCCCGTGTTCAACATGTACAACTTCGACTGGCCGATCTACACCGAGCAGCCGCCGTGGCCGCCGGCGAAATTCGTCCACCAGTGGGGTGAGCGGGTCGGCCGGGCGGTCGGCTCGATGGTCTCCCCGGGCGTGGTGATCTCCGGTTCGCTGGTGGAAAACTCGATCGTCTCGCCGAAGGTGCGGGTGCACTCGTGGGCGCACGTCGAGGGCTCGGTGCTGATGGAGGGTGTGGAGATCGGCCGGCACGCGGTGGTCCGGCGGGCGATCCTGGACAAGAACGTGTTCGTCCCGGAGGGCGCAGAGATCGGCGTCGACCTGGAGAAGGACCGGCAGCGCTACACCGTCTCCGACAACGGCATCGTGGTGATCGGCAAGGGCCAGAAGGTCGAGCCGTGACCGACCCGTACTCCCCGAGGAGGATCCCGCAGTGACCCACCCCCGTGCCGGCCAGCCCGCCGAGCCCGCCGACCTGGTCGACGTGCCGCGCCTGGTGACCGCCTACTACGCCGAGCATCCGGATCCCACGGACCCGGCGCAACAGGTCTCCTTCGGCACCTCCGGGCACCGCGGCTCCAGCCTGCGCAACGCGTTCAACTCCGACCACATCCTCGCGGTCACCCAGGCGCTCTGCGACTACCGGCGGGAGCAGGGCCTGGACGGGCCGCTCTTCCTCGCCCGCGACACCCACGCGCTCTCCGCGCCGGCCGCGGTGGACGCCCTGGAGGTGCTCGCCGCCAACGCGGTCACCGTGCTGGTGGACAGCCGCGACGGCTACACCCCCACGCCGGCGCTGTCGCACGCGATCCTCACCCACAACCGGGGCCGCACCAGCGGGCTCGCCGACGGCATCGTCATCACCCCGTCGCACAACCCGCCCGACGACGGCGGTTTCAAGTACAACCCCACCAACGGCGGACCGGCCGACACCGACGTCACCAGGTGGATCCAGGACCGGGCCAACGCCATCCTCGCCGCCGGGCTCAAGGAGGTCCGCCGGATCACCTACGCGCGTGCTCGGGCCGCCGACACCACCGGGGAGTACGACTTCCTCGCCCACTACGTCGACGACCTGCCCTCGGCGATCGACATCGACGCCATCCGCGATGCCGGGATCCGGATCGGCGCGGACCCACTGGGCGGGGCCAGCGTGGCGTACTGGGGTGAGATCGCCGAGCGGCACCGCCTGGACCTGACCGTGGTCAACCCGACGGTCGACCCGACCTGGCGGTTCATGACCCTGGACGGCGACGGCAAGATCCGGATGGACTGCTCCTCGCCCAACGCGATGGCGTCGCTGATCGCGGCCCGCGCCGACTACCAGATCTCCACCGGCAACGACGCGGACGCCGACCGGCACGGCATCGTCACCCCGGACGCCGGGCTGATGAACCCCAACCACTACCTGGCGGTGGCGATCGGTCACCTGTTCCGTACCCGTACCGAATGGGGTCCGGACGCCGCGGTGGGCAAGACGCTGGTCTCCTCGTCGATGATCGACCGGGTCGCCGCGGACCTGGGTCGGCCGCTGCTGGAGGTGCCGGTCGGCTTCAAGTGGTTCGTGCCCGGCCTGCTCGACGGCGCGGTCGGCTTCGGCGGTGAGGAGAGCGCGGGGGCGTCGTTCCTGCGCCGAGACGGTTCCACCTGGACCACCGACAAGGACGGCCTGCTGCTCTGCCTGCTCGCCTCCGAGATCCTGGCCACCACCGGGCGCAGCCCCAGCGAGCACTGGGCGGAGCTGGCCGAGAGGTTCGGCGCGCCCTCGTACGCCCGGATCGACGCCCCGGCCACCCGGGAGCAGAAGGCCGTGCTCGGCAAGCTCTCGCCCGACCAGGTCACCGCCACCGAGCTTGCCGGCGAGCCGATCACCGCGACGCTGACCACCGCCCCCGGCAACAACGCCCCGATCGGCGGCCTCAAGGTCAGCACGAAGTCCGGCTGGTTCGCCGCGCGCCCGTCCGGCACCGAGGACGTCTACAAGATCTACGCCGAGTCCTTCCAGGGCCCCGACCACCTCAAGAAGATCCAGGAAGAAGCCAAAGCCCTGGTAGACCAAGCCCTAACCGCCTAACCCCTTTACCCAGTTGATCAAGAGGTTTGCGTCACGTCGGGCGGCGTGTCATGGCGCAAACCTCTTGATCACCCGGGTAAGGGGTGGGGTGGGTTAGCAGGGTGGGGGGATTTCTTGTTGGCTGCGTCGGCGTAGTTCCTCGGGGAGCAGCTCGCGGAGCTGTTCGGGGAGGAACGGCAGGTCGAGCAAGGTCATCTTCAACTGGTTGCGTTCCTGGTAGCGCAGCGGGTCGAAACGGACCACCAGGCCGGCGTTGCGGCGGTACGTGATGTCCACAGCCCCATCCGTCGCTGCGTCGCGGAACACCAGCCCGTCCATCTCCACCACCACCGGCGACGAGTCGGGTCGGATCTCCAGCCGGATCTTTTCGTCCGCCGAGAGCACCACCGACCGGGAAATGCCGGCCATCGGCGCCGACGGCGTGATCACCACCGAGTCGGCGGCGGGGGAGATCAGTGGACCACCGGCGGCGTAGCTGTAGGCCGTCGAGCCGACCGGGGTGCTGACCACCACGGCGTCACTGCGGTAGTAGCCGTACTGCTGACCGTCGATGGCGAGGGTGACGCTGACGAAGCCGGACCCGGGCTGGCGCACCAGCGCGATGTCGTTGAACGCCACGACGTCGTCCCCGCACACGTCGCACGCCAGGCAGGCGTGCGACTCGATGGTGAAGTCCTTCGACAGCAGCCGGCTCAGCGCGTCGGGCAACTCCGGCGGCTCGATCTCGACGAGAAACCCCAGATGCCCCAGGTGTACGCCGAGCACCGGCTTCGGGTCGCGGATGGCGGAGCGCAGCGCACCCAGCATGGTGCCGTCGCCGCCGACGCTGATCAACGCGTCGGCCCGGGCGGCGACCTCGTCCGCCGGCACCGGTTCGACGCAGGACGGCACCCGGTGCCGGTCCTCCTCGCGCACGATCAGCGTCTTGCGGTGGCGCGTCGCCCACCGTTCGATGATCCCGACCACCTCGGTGACATCCCGGGTGGGGTGCAGCACAAGTCCCAGCCCCGACACCCGTACAGCTCATCACATCGGTGGCGAGCGCACCCGGCGTACACCGAAGGTGCGCCGGGGGTCCGCGGACCCCCGGCGCACCTCGCCGCCGTCAGGAGCGGGGCGCCCCGGTGAGGTGGGTCAGCGAGCGGGCGACCAGGTCATCGCGGGCCGCCGGAGGCAGACCCTCCAACCCGAAGCCCAGATACACCGTGTCCCCGGTGACCACCACCGAGCCCTCCTCGAACGCCTGCTGGCTGCGCGACCAGTCGATGGCGTTGCCAGCGGAGCCCGGCGGTGGGCCGGCCACCGTCCAGCCACCCAGGTCGGCCGACTCGAACGAGGTCTCCGCCACGGTCGACCCGTCGACCAGCACCCGGGCGTCGTCCAGGAAGACGCCGAGCCCCTGGGTGCCCCAGTCCGAGGCGTACGTGATCGACACCTCGACCTGCTTGCCGGCGTAACCCGACAGGTCGACCACGAACTCCTTCCAACCGCTCGACGTCCCGGTCGCCGCGTTCCAGGTGCCGGTGCTCCCGGTGGGGGAGCAGTCCGCACCCTGGTAGTGCCCGAGGAACGGGTGCAACTGCTCCACCCAACCCTCGACACAGCTGTCCCCGGTGGCCGTGCTGGTCTTGCCGTTCGCGTCCGGCAGAGTCGTCCAGTCGTCGCTGCCCACCTCGTGCGCCTCGACGAACAGGAAGTCCCAGTTCTGCTCGATCTCGTACGAGCTGAAGAAGCGCAACTCCCCGCTGCTCGCCCCGGTGAGATCCACCGTGCGCGTCAGCCGCTTGTACGACTCGTCGGTCTGCCCGCTGTACAGGTACCACTCACCCGTACGCGGATCGAACGGCGCGCCGCCCGGTCGGGTCCAGCCCACCGGCGCGGAACTGGCGAACTGCGGGAACTCGTCCGGCGGGAGGAAGCTCGACGTGGTCAGGAACGACGCGGTGTGCGCCTGGTTCTCCGCCGAGCCGGGAGCGTTCAGCTGCCCGTTGAAGCCGGTGAACGCTGCGTCGGTACCGGCGACCGGGAACGGCTCACCCTCCGGGCTGGTGCCGCCGTCGCTGACATAGGTGTGCGCGCCCAGCCAGTACTGCTGGAAGTCGTTCAACAGCGGCAGACAGCTGGCGGCCTCAGCGTCGGTGCACTCCGGTGGCGCGTCCGGGTTATAGACGTACGACCCGTTGGCGCCCTGCGCGAACAGCGCGTACTGGCCGCTGACCAGCAGCTTGCCGCCCTCGTTCAGGTAGTCCCGAACGGCCAGTTCGGTTTCCAGGGCAGCCCTGGCTGTCGTGCCGGCCACCTGACCGGGGGAGCGCAGGATCACGTCGTCGCCGGTCTCCCAGACCACCGCCTTGTAGTGCGACAGCACGCCGAGCGGGTGCGGCGCCTTGCGACCCATCGCGTCGAAGTCGTACACGTCGCTGCTGCGCCCGGCGGCGCTCAGCGACGCCGCGACCTCGTCGGCGTACTTCGCGGTGGTGCCGGTCTGCGCCGGGCTGAGGCCGGTGACGTCCTCCATCGCGAGGACCAGCACGTCGCCGCCCACATCGGTGTGCACCCGATAGGTGAAGTGTTCGCTGGCCACCACCCCGGCGCGCGGTTTGTTCCCGGTGAACCAGACCTCCACCCGGTCGCCCGGCTTCGCACCGCTGACCGTGCCCCGCAACTCGGCGTAGTAGTCGTCGTGCGTGTCGCCGTACCGCTCGCCGCCGCGCCACTCGCGGACCGCCACCGTCTTCGGCCGCCCACCGTTGACCGTGTAGTGCATCCGCACGTTCTTCAGCGCACGACGGGTGATCGAGGCGACCTGCTGGGTGCGCCCGTACGAGGTGTCGAAGGCGTCCACCACGAAGTCCGGGGTGCTCCGACCGACCACCGAGACCGGGTCGTCCGGGTCCGCCGCGGACCGGGCCACGGCCAGCGCGAACGGAAGGTTCTTGCCCACCTCGCCGGCGATCAGCGCCTCGTCGTCAGGGAAGATGAAACCGCTGACGCAGTCCTCGGGGCGCCACTGGTCGTCCGGGTCGACGGCCGAGGCGGCCTCGCAGGTGGACATCTCCGGGGTGAAGCCCAGTGTGCCGTACCTGACGGTGGCGTGGCTGTCGGTGTCACCGTTGGTGGTGTACAGCTCCGCAGAGATGTCCGGGTCGTAGCCGGGCACCGCCGGGTGCGCGTCGTCACCGGCCATCGCCTCGTAGATCACGTCGTCCGGGGTGGGGGTGCTGACCTGCCAGCCGACGCCGTAGAGCAGTAGCTCCGCCGCCGAGTGGTAGTTGACGAAGAACTCGAACCCGACCCGCTTGAAGAGCCGGTCCAGGGCCACGGTCTCCGGCTCGGAGTTGGGGCCCGGGCCCCGGTAGGTCTCGCTGTTCGGCTCCGGTGAGGAGCCTTCGTTGTCGTACCCCCACTTGTAGCTGAAGTTGCGGTTCAGGTCGACGCCGTCGCCGGCGCCGACCTGCCCGTCGCCGTTGTTGTCCCGCAGGTTCTTGCGCCACAGACGGTTACCGGGGGTGAAGGTGAAGTCGTAGCCATCCGGGTTTGCGACCGGCAGGAACCACAGCTCGGTCGTGTCCAGGAGTTTGGTGATCTCCCGGTCGGTGCCGTAGCTGTCCAGCACGTGATGCATCAGCCGGCGGGTCATCTCCGGCGTGATCCACTCGCGGGCATGCTGCGCACCGGCGTAGAGCACCGCCGGTCGCCGGCCGTCCGCGACCGTCCGCGCGTTCTTGGTGACCTTCACGGCGACGATCGGCTGCCCCTGCTGGCTGCGGCCGATCGTCTCCACCTTGGTCAGCTTGGGATACCGGGCCGCGGTGGCGTTCAGCTCGTCCCGCAGGCCGCCCGGCTCACCGTAGGGACGGAAACTCGTCCAGCCGGCCGCGGCCTGCTCCCGCAGCGCCTGCGACGCATCCTTGCCCCGCACCTTCTTAACCGACAGTGGCACGCCCTTGTCGGTCAACCGCTTCGCCTGCCGTCGGCTGAGGACCGTCTCGACGGTCGTGCGGCCGGCCGGGTCCGTCTTCGCATCGTGGCCGAGGTCGACCCCCGCCGCGCGCAGCTGGTCCCGCTGCTTCGCGTCGACAGTGCCGACGTACACCTCCAGGCCGTCGCGGGCGCCCGGATCGGACGGTGGCCGCGCGCTGGCCGGTGGGGTGAGTGCCAGTGCGCCGAGCAGGGTGACCACGCTGGCGATCGCCAGTCGTCTCGGTCTCATCGCGCCTCCTTGAGTGAAGGACCTGTAGGCGCGAGCCTTCGGTGCGGCGTGGTAGGTGTCAATAGGTCGATGGGCGCAACGTCGCTGACCGTGCCGACGTCGCTGCCGTAGGTGGCGGTCGAGCATGCGACTCCGGCTGACGTCGCCGCTGGTGCTGAATTGAGGTTGTCCGCGTGGATCGGATGACGGTGTGAAGCTTCAGACGAGGACCATAAAACCTTTCATTACTTTTGGTGCCTTTGGGCCGATATGGTGCCGAGGTGTGTTTCGCTAAGAATGTTCTGCGGCCTAGAGAGGCCGCGCTGTTGCGCAACCGGCTCGAACAGCGAGCGGCAGCGGAATGCTGAGCTCTCCTGTAGTCACGGCCCCGCGTTTCGGCCGGCGGCGCGATGACCTGGGCCCCTGCTCCGACGTCGCCAGTTCTTGGGTTACAAGAACCTTCCGCTGCTATCCGGTCAGCCTGGTGATGCTCGCGCCGTACGTGCTGTTCGTCCTGCCGGTAGCGGTGGTCTACGAGAACCCTGACCTCGGGTTTCTGGTACGCCTCATCGGCTTGGCGCTGGCCGGCAGCGTGCTGGTGGAGACGGCCGCGCTGCCCCTGCGGAGATCGGCGCTGCCCGGCTGGGACCGGGGCGTACGGACGGCGAATGACCATCCGCGCATCTACCTAGTGGCTCGCGGTGTGACGATGGTCAGCATCCTCGCGGATCTGACCGGCGCTGCGGTCGGGCGGGGGACCATCTTCACCCAGGTATCCGGTAGCCTTCCCGACTCGCCCCTCGCCAGCCTCTCCGCCTTGGTGTCAGGCTGGTCGGCACTTGCCGTCGCGTTGCTGATCGCGTCAAGCCTCGGCGGCCACGCCAGCAAATGGGGCGTTGGTGGCTGGCTGCTCGCGCTGACGCTGACCCAGGCAATCCTCGTCGTCATGACGGCCCGTGCCGCGCCGTTGCTCGGTTTCATCTCGTTCCTGGCAGCGGCAGGCGTCATCTCGGGAGTTGTCCGGGCTCGCTATCTGGCGGTGGCCGCAGTGGTACTCGCCCTCGCCTGGCCCGCCCTCTTCGAGTTGCGCAACGAGGTTCGTCAGGGCGGCGGGGTCAGCGTGTCTGAGCAGGTCACGGCCGACGACCGCCTTCGGCTCGACCTTCAGGTCTCGGCGGTCGCACACCACCGGGTGCCGGTGGACGTGCCACAGCCCGGCCCCGCGGACTACCTGCGGTACGGGCTGGTGCCCCGGGTGCTGGACCCGGACCGTCCCACCATCTCCACCGGTGCTGTCATCAGTCAGTACCTCGGCAGCAGCGCCACTTCGGCCTACAGCTTTCTGGCTCTGGGCAACATTTACTTCCTCAATGGACCCTGGGGTGTCGTGGTCGTCTACGGGCTGTGGTCGGCGCTCGTAGTCCTGCTGCTGCGCTCGGGTGGAGCGCCCGGTCCGGTGCGCCTTGGCGTGCTCTGCTTCGCGCTCGCCGGCCCGCTGCTCTGGTCCAGCACATACCCGGATTCCATGATCGCCTTCATCCAGCATCTGGTGTCGGCGGTGCCAGTTTTCGTGCTGCTTCGCCTTACCGGCAGGAGTGGCACTTCGGTAAGGAGGCGACATGCAGGCAAGCGTTGTCAGGCAGGAGTTGCAGAGCTTGGCCAGGCGCTACCCGCTCGAGTGGCGGGCACGGCTCGAGTATGAGGTGGAGCGGCAGACGTTCCACATCGGGCTGGTATCCGAGCTTGCGCCCGCCGGCGCCGTCGCCGACATCGGAGGCGGGACAGGGCTCTTCTCGGCCGGGTGCGCCGCCTTGGGGATGTCCGCCACCTTGATCGACGACTTCGCGGACCCGGTGAACGAGGCCCGCACCGATGAACTGCTGGACCTGCACCGCAGTGTCGGCGTCAAGATTGACGTTCGTGACGTCGTCCGGGACGGACTGGGCCTGGCACCCGGGTCGGTCGACGTCATCACCACCTTCGACAGCATGGAGCACTGGCACAGCTCACCAAAGCGCTTGTTCGCGGAGGTGACGACTGCACTGCGTCCCGGTGGGTGGTTTCTGCTCGGCGTACCCAACTGCGTCAACCTCCGCAAGCGGATCACCGTCCCGCTGGGTCGTGGCAAGTGGTCGTCTATGGCCGACTGGTATGAGCGTCCGCACTTCCGGGGCCACGTCCGGGAACCGGACGTCGACGACTTGCGGTACATCGCCCGGGACATGAGGTTGACGAGCGTGCGGATCATCGGTCGCAACTGGCTCGGCCGCGGCCACGCCCATCCAATTGTCCGGACGTTGACCCCGGTAGTGGATCGGGTGCTCCGCAGCCGACCCGCTCTCTGCTCGGACATCTACCTGCTCGGACGCAAGGCCCTCGACCGCTGACGGCGGGCCGGCGCCCAACGACGAACCTGACAGCGAGCGAAAGGCACCTGCCCGATGGACCGTTCACTGCTTGGTCGTGCCGTCCTGCATGCCCGTCATCAGGCGCTCACCCGGAAAATCGCCCTGCACGACGAGGACCGGGATCGGGCCTGGATCGAACGGCAGCAGTTGCGACGGTTCAACGACGTGTGGGCGCACTGCCTGGCGGCGGTTCCGTTCTACCGGTCGTGGCACCGGGAGCACGGTCTCCCGGAGCGGATCGACCGGCTGGCGGAACTGCGCGGCTTTCCGCAGTTGACCAAGGAGATCCTGATCGCCCGGCAGGACGAGATCTTCGAGCACGGCCGGATTCGTGAGGCATACACCACCGGCGGCAGCACCGGCCAGCCCACGCGCTATCCCCGTGGCGCGGGCGAGGTCAACAGGCGGTGGGTCGACGCGTACCTTGGCCGACACTGGGCGGGAGTCCGCCCCACTGACCCGACGGTACTGCTGTGGGGACATTCCCACCTCTTCGGCGCCGGACTGCCCGGCCGACTGGCCCACATCAGGCGAAGGCTCGCCGACCTGGTCGTGAACGTCACCCGGGTCAACGCCTACGACCTCAGCGAACCGTCGCTGCGCGCCCACTACATGGCGGTGCGCCGACGCGACCCGGTCGCGATCACGGGCTACACCTCGGCGGTGTTCAAGCTGGCACGGTACATCGAACGAAGCCAGCTCGATCTGGGCGAACCACGGCGGCTGCGGGCGGTGATTCTGTGCGCCGAAACGGCTAGCGACGCGGACGTCGCCCTGCTGGAGCGGGTGTTCAAGGTTCCGGCAGTGATCGAGTACGGCTCGGCCGAGACCGGGGTCCTCGCCATGTCCCGCCGAAGCACGCGGGACATCAGAGTCATCTGGGACAGCTCCGTCTGCCTCACCGACGATGCGGGTGGACTCAGCGTCACTACCCTGACCGATCGCGTCTTCCCGCTGGTTCACTACGCCATCGGCGACCGCATCGAGCCGAGCGACGTGGTGGACGGTAACGCCCTGGCGTTCCGTGCAGTCCTCGGCCGGCAGCAGGACATCGTCAGGGTCGGGTCAGCGCGGGGAACCCTCGATCTGTCCGCGATCCTTCCGGTGCACATCCTCAAGTCGTACCCCGGCATCGTCGGAGTGCAGTTCCAGCAGCTGCGTCCGGATGCTCTACGAATCCACGTCGAGGCTGACCGGCCACTTGACCTGTCGGACGTGGGCGCCTACTTCGTACGCGAACTTCGAAAGGACCATCCCGAGCTGATCGCCGGCTCAATCAGTTTCGCCCAGACCTCCGATCCTGCCCGGACCCGAGCCGGCAAACATGCCCTCTTCGTCCCATGAGATCAAGAGCTGCTCTTGCTCACCGTCCGTTTCTGAGACGGGCGCAAGTCGTTTGACAATGGTGCCGACACCTCAGGCTGCCTTCTCCTCCCCGGTCGGAATCGCCCCACGTCGAGTGCTACACCCCCGGCGATCCGCGCGCGCCCCCGGCAGGCGGGTGACCTGGGTCCTGCGGCACTACCCGATCTCCATCCTGGTGCTGGCGCCGTACGCGCTGCTCCTCGTACCGATGGCAGTGCTGTACACCAACCCGCAGACCATGTTCATCCTCCGGCTGCTGGGTGCGGCGCTCGTCGGCACGCTGATCGTCGAGACGACTGCCCTCACGGCTCGTCCGCAACGGCGCTGGCGTCCCAGCGTCGCCGCGGTGAACGCCTCCCACCGCTACGTGTACGTGGTGGCTCGCCTCGTCACCGTCATCAGTGTCGCTGCCTCGATCACCGCTGCCCAAGCGGGTCAGGGCACCATCTTCACCCAATTGGATGACGAGGTAGCCACCTCTCCGGTAGCCAGGATCGCCGCTCTTTCGGCCGGTTGGTCCTATCTGGCCTTTGCGCTGTTGGTCGCCAGCTTCCTCGGTGGCCTCGCCGGCCGCAGCAGGGTGGGCTGCTGGATCGGTCTCCTGGTGGCTGGACAGGTCGTGACGGCGGCGCTCACCGGAATAACTTCGCCCCTGTTCGGCTACCTGTCGTTCGCCGCCGGCGCCGGCGCGATCTGCGGTCTGTTCCGTGTGCGGGAGGTGGCGCTCCTCGGTGCGGCGATTTTGTTGGCGTGGCCAACCCTGTTCGCCTTGCGCAACGACATCCGCGCTGACGGCGGGGTGAGCGTGGCCTACGACGTCACGGCTGGTGACCGGCTACGGCTCGATCTGCAGTTGGCCCACGCGGCCGATCACGACGTTCCGGTGGACGTCGGGCAGCCTGGCCCTGCCGAGTTCGTCCGGTATGGCCTGGTTCCACGGATCCTCGACCCCGACCGACCCGCGATCTCCACCGGAGCACTGATAAATCAATATCTCGGCGGCGCCGCAACCTCGTCGTACAGCTTTCTCGCGCTCGGCAACCTGTATTTCCTCGTCGGCTGGCTGGGTGTGCCGCTCTACTATGCCGGGTGGTCGGCGTTGGCAGTGCTCCTGCTCCGGGCACGCGGTGCGCCGGGGCCGATCCGGCTCAGTCTCCTCTGTTTCGTGCTGGCAGGCCCGCTGCTCTGGTCCAGCGGCTACCCGGATGCCATGATCGCTTTCCTTCAGCACATGGTCGCCGCACTGCCCGTCTTCGCGGTGCTGTTGCTGTTGAGGGGACGAATGCGGGGCCGGCATGCCATCGATGGGAGGCCGGCGCTCCGGTTGTCGCCGACTGCGGACCCGCGGACGACGCGGTGGGTCTGATCGAAGAATGACCGACCCACTCAATTCGACCGCGCTCCGTCCCCGTAGGCGGCCGAACCGCGCTCGCGCCCTGGTCCAGGGCTTCATCGGTGGTCGTGCGGTGTGGGCGGTCGTGACGGCGGCTCTGTCGAGTCTGGGCAATCTGCTGCTCTCGTTGACCGTCGCGCGGCTGGCGCCGATCGACGACCTGGGCCGGTTCGCCCTGGCCTTCTCCCTTTACGTGTTGGTCACCGGCCTGTCCCGGACGGTGGTGACCGAGGCGGTACTGGTCGAGGCGGCGGCGCAGCCGGCTAATCGTCCTGCGGTCACCGCGGGCAGTCGTCGTGTAGCCGCCGTCGGCGTCGGGTGCGCTGTCCCGCTCCTCGCCGCTGGGATCATCGACCGCTCCGGCTACCTGATTCTCGCCGGCATCGCGCTGCCAGGGCTGTTGCTGCACGACTACGCGAGAAACGTCGACGTGGGAGTGGGACGACCGCGCCCTCCGTGCGCGCGAGAGGCGGTCTGGACCGTGCTGACCGCGCTCGCGGCTCTGCTGGGCCTGACCAACGTCGTGGGTCCGGCGGTCGTCTTCGGCCTGTGGGCGGGCACCGGTGCCCTTCTCGGCTGCGCCACGGCTGTGTTGAACGGTCATCAGGTCAGGCCGGGCTGGCGCATGGACCGTGCCGGCAGCCGTGCATCCGCCAGCTATGGGCTTCAGTTCCTGCTCACCGCCGGCTCAGCCCAACTCGCCCTGACGGCGTTGGGCGTGACCGCAGGCATGGCGGTCGTGGGCTCGTTGAGCGCCGGACGTACCCTGCTCGGTCCGGCGACGCTCCTCGTGGGAGGCGCCTCCCCGCTGGTCATTCCGCACCTCGCCCGTCTTCGGGTGGCGACGGGATCCGCACGGCGGCGAGACGCCGCGCGGGTCACGATCGCCCTGCTGCTCGCCACCGCACCGGCCTGCCTCTTCGTCCTCCTGTTGCCCGACCGCGTGGGAGAGGCGGTCCTCGGAGATAACTGGCGGCACGCGGAGCCGCTGTTGTGGCTGCTCGCGTTGGAGGTCCTACTCGGGGGGGTGGCTATGGTGGGGTTCGCGGGGCATCGGGTTCAAGGTGCCGCACGGCGGGCGCTGCTCCTCGGCGGTGCGCTCGGCGTCCTCAGAGTCCCCGTGGTGGTCGCATCCGCCGTGGCGTGGGGGGCGGTCGGCGCCGCGGTCGCCCTGGCGCTCATGGGGTTGATCAGCGCTGCGGCCTGGTGGGCCAGTTACCTGCAGATCACCAGCGGCAGTCGCGATGGTGGTGTGCACGCCGGGACCAGGGGACCAGCAGGTACGCCGCAGACTACTGCGGGCACCGCTGGGCGCGGGCCCACGCTCTCCGCGCCCAGCGTCAGCGGCAGTAGTTGATCCCGGAAAGCGCGTTGCGCACCCGGTCCACAATAATCTTCAGGTCCACGTCCGACAGGTCGGCGTAGGTCGGCAGGTTGATGCCCCGCTGGGCCAGGTCGGCGCTGACGGGGTGGTCACCGCCGGCGTCCGCGTACGGCGGCAGGTGCGGGATGGGAACGAAGAATGGACGCGTCTCGACTCCGAGCAGGTCGAGCGTCCGGGCCAGTTCGTCGCGGAGTCCCTCCGTACCCGCAGGACCGACGAGGAAAGACGCCATCCACGGTGCGCGGCGAACACCTGGGCCGACCGGCTGAGGGCTGAGCAGCGGAGGATTGCTTAGATCACGCTCGTATGTGGCGATGACCCCCTCCCGCCGGCTGATGATCTCGTCAGCGCGTTCGAGTTGGGCGCAGAGCAGTGCCGCCGCCAGGTTCGTGAGCCGATAGTTGAAGCCGACGACGGGGAAGAAGTAGCGCCGACGTGGGTCCATGCCCTGGTTGCGTAGCAGCCGCATCCGGTCGGCCAGCCCCGAGTCGGAGGTCGTGACGCAGCCGCCTTCACCAGCCGTGATCACCTTGTTGCCGAAGAACGAGAAGGTGGTGGCGTCGGCCAGGTCGCCGGTCGGGCGGCCGTCCAGGAGGGCGCCGAACGACTCGGCGGCGTCGGCGACCAGGAGCAGACCGTGCTGCTCGCAGAGCGCCCGGAGCGCGGGGTAGTCGGCCGGGTGGCCGTACAGGTCGACGGCTACAACGGCACGGGTACGGGGACCGACAGAGGCCGCGACCTGTTCCACGTCGATGCACCAGGTATCCGGTGACACGTCGACGAAGACCGGGCGGGCGCCGCAATAGGTCACCGCGTTGGCGGTGGCGATGTAGGTCAGAGCCGGAACGATGACCTCGTCGCCGGGGCCGATTCCAGCTGCCGCGAGGACGAGGTGAATCGCCACGGTGCCATTGCCGGTGGCCACGGCCGCCGTCGCACCGCACCTGGCCGCGAACTGTTCCTCGAACTTCCGTAGGTATGGCCCCTGCGAGGAGATCCAGCCGCTGCGGTAGGCGTCGACCAGGTACCGTTCCTCAAGATCGGACAGGCAGGGGCGGGCAACCGGATAGCGATCCTGTGCGCTCAACGGGCTCCTTTGGTCAGCAAGGTCTCGGCGAACGACGATCGAGGAATCGGCCCTGGCCGGCCCGCCCGCACCCAGTCCAGCACGGCGATGTAGTCGGCGGCGGTGTCCCGCCATGTGCGTGCCGCCAGGAGCGCCCCAGCTGCCCGAGAGGCGCGCGCGTAGTGCTCCCGTTCCTCTAGTAACCGCCGGACGGCCGCAGCGAGGGCAGCCGGGTCGTGTGCCGCGAAGACAGCTGCGTCGGCTCCGGTGAAGTCGAGCTGGGCCAGCAGAGGTTCCGAGTCGGCGCAGGCTACCGGGACCCCCCAACTGAAGGCCTCTAACATGGCCCCGCTGGCCGCCTCCCACAGGGACGGCACGACCACCGCCGAGG
>NZ_JAGPYA010000046.1:0-56822 GCF_018070245.1 Micromonospora sp. M61
ACCACCTCAACGCCATCGCCGACCGACTCAACAACCGACCCCGCCGTATCCTCGGCTACAAGAAACCCAAAGAAGTCTTCGCCGAGCTGCTGACCAGCCAGATTGCTTCCACCGGCTGAGCACGGGGGGCCATCCCGGGCCAGTGGACACCCCGGCTTCCGGAAATCCGAGTGGATCAAGGTGCGGGCCGAGCCTCCTGACCGGCAGCCGACCGGGTCATCGCGAGTGTCACAGCACCCGGCCTGGGCCGTTCGGCACCCCGTGCGGGAGACTGGCGACATGGCGGCTCGTGGCTTCCCGTACACCGATCTCAAGGACTTCCTCGCGGCGCTGGAGCGCGCGGGGGAGCTGCGCCGGGTCGACGTCCCGGTCGACCCCACCCTGGAGATCAGCGAGGTGGTCACCCGCACGGTGCGGGCCGGCGGCCCCGCGCTGCTCTTCGAGCGCCCGACCCGTGGCGACATGCCGGTGGCGATCAACCTGTTCGGCACCGAGAAGCGCATGGCGATGGCCCTTGGGGTGGAGAACCTCGACGAGATCGGCGCGCGCATCGGCGAGCTGCTCAAGCCGGAGCTGCCGCAGGGCTTCTCGGGCATGATGGGCGGGCTCGGCAAGGTCATGCAGCTCAAGTCGATGCCGCCGAAGAAGGTCAAGACGGCCCCCTGCCAGCAGGTGGTCTACCGCGGCGACGACGTCGACCTCAACCGGTTGCCGGGGCTGCAGATCTGGCCGGGTGACGGCGGGATCTTCCACAACTTCGGGCTGACCCACACCAAGCACCCGGAGACCGGTAAGCGCAACCTCGGGCTCTACCGGCTCCAGCAGCACTCGCGCAACACCATCGGCATGCACTGGCAGATCCACAAGAACTCCACTGCACACCACGCGGTCGCTGAGCGGCTCGGGCAGCGCCTGCCGGTGGCGATCGCCATCGGCGCCGACCCCGCCGTCGCATACTCGGCCAGCGCGCCACTGCCGGCCGACATCGACGAATATCTGTTCGCCGGGTTCCTGAGCGGCGAGCGCGTCGAGATGGTCGACTGCCTGACCGTGCCGCTGCAGGTGCCGGCGCACGCACAGATCGTCCTCGAGGGCTACATCGAGCCGGGCGAGCGGCTGCCCGAGGGCCCGTTCGGCGACCACACCGGCTTCTACACCCCGGTGGAGCCGTTCCCGGTGATGCACATCGAGTGCATGACAATGCAGCGCGACCCGGTCTACCACTCGATCGTCACGTCGCAGCCGCCCCAGGAGGACCACGGTCTCGGCAAGGCCACCGAGCGGATCTTCGCGCCGCTGCTGCGCTTCCTGATCCCGGACATCGTCGACTACGACCTGCCCGCCGCCGGGGTGTTCCACAACTGCGCGATCGTGTCGATCCGCAAGCGGTACCCGAAGCACGCCCAGAAGGTGATGAACGCGATCTGGGGCGCGCACATGATGTCGCTGACCAAGCTCATCGTGATCGTCGACGAGGACTGCGACGTGCACGACTACAACGAGGTCGCCTTCCGGGCCTTCGGCAACGTCGACTACGGCCGCGACCTGCTGCTCACCGAAGGGCCCGTCGACCACCTCGACCACGCTTCGTACCAGCAGTTCTGGGGTGGCAAGGCCGGCGTCGACGCCACCCGCAAGCTGCCCACCGAGGGCTACACCCGCGGTTGGCCGGAGGAGATGCGCATGAGCCCGGAGGTCACCGCCCTGGTCGACAAGCGCTGGAAGGAGTACGGGCTCTGATGGCCGTCCTCGACGCACCGGCCGAGAAGCCGGGCCGGGTCAAGTCCTTCCTCAAGCTCGTCGCGATCGAGCACTCGGTGTTCGCGCTGCCCTTCGCGTACCTGTCGGCGCTGAGCGCCATGCAGGTCAACGGCGGACGGGTGCGCTGGTGGGACCTGCTGCTGATCACCGTGGCGATGGTCGGGGCGCGGACGTTCGCCATGGCCGCCAACCGGATCCTCGACCGGCGGATCGACGCGCGGAACCCGCGTACCGCCGGCCGGGAACTGGTCACCGGGGCCGTGAGCGTGCGGACGGCCTGGACCGGCGCGGCCGTCGCGCTGGTGGTCTTCCTCGCCGCCGCAGCCCTGCTCAACCCGCTCTGCCTGGTGCTCGCGCCGCTGGCCGTGGTGCCGCTGGTCGTCTATCCCTACGCCAAGCGGTTCACCAACTGGCCGCACGCCATCCTCGGGATCGCCCAGGCGGTCGGCCCGGTCGGCGCCTGGCTGGCCGTCACCGGCACCCTGGACGGCTCCTGGCCGGCCTGGCTGCTCGGCGTGGGGGTCGGGCTGTGGATCGGCGGCTTCGACCTGATCTACGCCTGCCAGGACTCCGAGATCGACCAGGAGATCGGCGTGCACAGCGTGCCGGCCCGTTACGGTCGGCGCTTCGCCCTGCACGCCTCCACTGTCGCGCACGTGGTGACCTTCGGGCTGTTCGTCTGGTTCGGCGCGCTGATCGGCTTCGGCTGGCTCTGGTGGATCGGGCTGGTGCTGACCGCTGTGGCGTTCGGCTACCAGCACCTGGTGGTCACGCCGACAGACCTGAGCAAGGTCAATCGGGCGTTCTTCACCGCCAACGGGTTCGTCGGCATCGCGCTGTTCGTGTTCGCCCTGCTCGATCTTGTAGTGCGGCTCGGCCTGCGCGGCTAGGGCCGCTGTGGCGGCGGCAGACGGCGGCGGTGCGCTCGGCACCGCCGCCGTCGGCGTTCCGTCCAGGAACTTGTTCTATGAACACTAGAACAAGTAGCCTTTAAGCATGCTCTTCCGCATCGACCCGTCGTTGGATGAGACGCTCTTTGCCCAGCTCGTCACGCAGGTCCGCCTCGCAGTGGCTCAGGGTGCGCTCCAGCCCGGCGAACGGCTGCCCGCCGCCCGCGAGCTCGCCGCTTCGCTCGACCTCAATGTGCATACCGTGCTCCGGGCCTACCAGATGCTCCGAGACGACGGGCTGATCGAGCTACGACGAGGTCGCGGTGCCATCGTCACCGCCCGACCCGCAGCCGACCACGCAAAGCTGCTGGCCGCCATCGACGAGGTGGTGCGCGAGGCGCGTGCCCTGCGTTTCTCCCCGGAAGCCACCGCCACACTCCTCAAGGAGGCGTTCTCATGACGACCGGCACCGAGCCTGCCCGTGCCCAGCGTCGACGCATGCGCCGCGTCGGCCTGACGGTCACCATCTGCGGGCTCGTGATCCTGGCCGTGGCCACCGCCGTCGCCCTCGCCTGGCGTGGCGACCTGCCCGATCCGGTTGCGACGCACTGGGGAGCCCGGGGCACGCCTGACGGCTTCATGTCCCTCGGTGCGTTCCTCTGGGTCGGCTTCGGCCTGGGCGCCCTCCTGGTGCTCGCCTTCGGCGCGGTCACGACGCTGTGGGGGCAGTCGGCGGCGAGCCGCCGCATCGGCGCGGGGACCACCATCTGGCTGGCGCTCTTCCTGGCCCTCCTCCAGATCGGCACACTGCACGTCCAGCTTGGGCTGGCTGACGCGCGCGGCGCCGACGACATCGGCGCTGCGCTCATCCTGGCGACCGTTGGCTCGCTCCTGCCGGCCGTGCTCGTCGGCGTGCTCCTGCCTGGTGACCCGCCCCAGCCGGCCGACGCCCCCGTTCCGCCCGAGGCGTCCCGCGTCCCTTTGGCGGCGAGCGAACGGGCGGTCTGGATCGGGCACACCGGTGCCGGGCCGGGGATCGCCCTGGGCGCCGCGGCGATTGTCGTCCTGGTCACGCTCGCCGTCATCAGCGGCGTGTGGGGCCTGCTGATCGTCGCGGCCCTGCTGGTCGGGGTGTTCGTGGCGATGTTCGCCTTCACCGTCCGGATCGACGAGACCGGCCTGCTGGTCCGGTCGTCGGCCGGCTGGCCGCGCACCCACGTCCCCCTCGACGAGGTGCTTCGCGCCAGCGTTGTCCAGGTCAACCCGCTGCGCGAGTTTGGTGGCTGGGGCTGGCGGGTGGGCCGTGGCGGCCGGGTCGGCATCGTTCTGCGTGCGGGTGAGGGCCTGCTGGTCGAGCGGACCGGCGGGCGCTGGACCGTCGTCACGGTTGCCGGCGCTGGCACTGCCGCCGGGCTGCTCAACACGCTCGCCGACCGTCATCGGCCGACCCTCTGACCCGGTAGCCCCGGGGTCAGCTCCGGGATGCCGAATACCGCGCGCTCTCCATCGACCAGTCGATCGTCCCCCGCACCGAGCGGGCGACTCCCTCGACGTGCGCGGCCACCGCCCGGTCCAGCTCCGGGCCGAAGGACGGGATAGTGGCCCGCAGCTCCATGAATCGGCCCATCGTCGTGCGCCAGCGGGCCACCGCCGCCTCCACGGCCCGCTCGTCCGGCAGGCGCTGCTCCCGTGCGATGGCCAGCACCAGGTTGTGCCCGCCCGAGGTGACCCTGTCCTTCTCCAACGACACCAGGTCGTTGAACCAGGAGAGCAGGTCGTTGCCGGTTGCCGCGAGCGCCAGTAGCGCCGGGTGGTGGTAGACGGAGTCTGGCAGCGCGTGACCGGTGACGAACTCGATCATGGTGTACGACACGTACGCCGCCGAGGTCGCCCGGCGCAGCGCAACGTATTCGGAGACGGCGGGGACGTGGCCCCTGGTCTTGTTCTCCGCCTCCGTCCGGTCGCCTGCCAGGTGGTGGGCGACCGCGTCAGCGAAGCGCTGCTGCCAGGGCGGGGGCATCCGGGCACGCGGCGCTTGCCACGCGTCCGCGAGCATCCGGCGCAGCGGTCCCCGGAACCCTGCCGTGCGGGCGCCGGGGCCGTGGCGCAGCACGTGGAGCACGCCGTCCCGCAAGGCAGCGACGTCCGCGCCGCTCGCACCGTGCGGTCCGTCGCAGGCGTCGTCGAGCAGGAAGAACCAGGTCCAGAGGGCGGCGACCGTACGCAGGTCGGCGGCGCTGGCGTCAGGGTAGAGCCGACCCGCGTACCAGGCGATGCGACCGGCATCCAGCCGGCGCAGCTCGTCGTCGTCCAGCGGCAGGTCGAAGCGGCGCACCCAGCCCGCCAGCCACTCCTGGGTCGCCTCGGCATGCGGCGAGCACCGCGAGGGAAGGGGACACTCGGCACGTAGTGCGCGGGCTGCCGCCACCGTCATCGGTCGTACCGTCCCTCCGGTTGCCGCACAGAGGTTTCCCCCCATCCGAGCATGTCAGAAATCGGCTGTCGATGATGTCCGTCGCGCTCCGGGAGGACGGCGGACGGGCGAGGGCGGGGGGCCACGGCGCGGCGCCCGGCCGGACCAGGCAGGCTGGGGGCATGCGCGAACCATGGGTGGTCGGAGTCTCCGGCGCTTCCGGTACGCCGTACGCGGCGGCCGTCATCGGCGGACTGCTCGACGCGGGCGAGCCCGTGGACCTGATCGTGTCCCGCGCGGCACGACTCACCGTGCTCGACGAGACCGGCCGATCATTCCGCGACGTGCACTGGGCCGAGGACCTCTCCGCCTGGCTCGACCGGGACCTGACCGGGGCGGATGTGCGGCACTGGCCGGCCGGCGACCTGGCCGCCGGGCCGAGCAGCGGCTCATACCGGGTACGCGGGATGGCCGTGGTCCCGGCCAGCACGGCAGCCTGCGCCGGGATCGCGATCGGGCTCTCCAAGGACCTGTTGCAGCGTGCCGCCGAGGTCAACCTCAAGGAACGCCGCCCGGTGGTGGTGGTCCCCCGGGAGACACCGGTGACCCGCAGCCATCTGGAGCACCTGATCGCGCTGCACGATGCGGGCGCGGTGGTGCTGCCGGCCAGCCCTGGCTTCTACGGGGCTGGCGCGGCCGCCACCGCCCAGCAGTTGGTCGACTTCGTGGCCGGCAAGGTGCTCGACGCGCTCGGCGTCCCACACACCCTGTTCCGTCGGTGGTCCGGGCAGCTCGGCGCGACCCGGACCTGAGCCGGCCTGATCCTCAGTCCGCCCCGCCGTGCCGCCCGGCGGTCGTCGGTCGTAGCGGGACGCGGACCGGACTGGTGTCCGGTCCGCGTAGCGTTGTCCGCACCAGTTCAGTACATGCCAGCGTTGGCCGGACCCGGCCCCGTGGATGCGGCCGGCCCCACATTGCGTGGCTTTCCGACCTCATCCACCTCGTCCAGCATGCCCTCCCCCTCAAGCAGGGCTCGCACCTCGGATTCCCGAAACCGGCGATGCCCGCCTGGAGTCCGGATGCTTCCTATCCGGCCGGCCGCCGCCCATCTAGTCACAGTTTTCGGGTCTACCCGAAACAGCGCGGCGACCTCACCCGGTGTCAGCAGGCGATCTCCAGTGTCCACAGCCCCCTCCTCGCGTCGACGAAGCCCCCGGCTGAACACACTGCCCCCGGCTGGTGCGTAGCCCAGAGCCGTCATGAGGGACGTATGGCAATTACAGCACCAGGGACATGGCCTGTCCGCCCAAACGCGAAAAATGCACTGAGTGGGGAGTTAGTAATGGTACTGGTGCTACCTCTGCCTTGACCGGCGGTTTGCGAACAGTGACTCACCGCTCAGTCCAACGGATGCCGAACGCCTCGCGTTATGCCTCAGCGGTTAGGGTCACTCTCTGTGGACGCCATCGACCTGAACCTCGTCGACCTGCTGCGCGGCAACGCTCGCCTCTCGTACGCCGAGTTGGCCCGACAGGTGGGCCTCTCGGCCCCGGCCGTGCACGAACGGGTCGGCAAGCTGGAGAGCAGCGGCGTGGTCCGGGGCTACCGGGCGGACGTGGCCCCGGAGTCGATCGGGCTGGGCGTCACCGCGCTGATCGGCATCGTCGAGGACTCCGGCGCCGACAGCGACGACATGCTCGAGTCGCTGCGGGTGCTGCCCGAGATCGAGTCCTGCTACTTCATGGCCGGCGTGGAGTCCTTCCTGCTCAAGGCGCGGGTCGGCACGATCGCCGAGTTGGAGCAGTTGATCGTGCGGCTGAACCGCACCCCCGGGGTCGCCTCCACCCGCACCGCCATCGCCCTCTCCACGAAGTGGGAGAACCGCCCGCAGCCGGTCGGCCCGCCCACGGCCTGACCGCCGCGTACCCCTGGTGTCGCCCGGCCTGCCGGCGGTAGCGTGCGCCGATGACCCCGCCGGTACGTCCTGTGGCCGTGGTGACCGGTGCTGCCGGGGGCCTCGGCCGGGCCATCGCCACCGCGCTGCACGCCGACGGCTGGTCGGTGCTGCTCACCGACCTCGACCCGGCGGCGGTCGCCGCCGCCGCGGCACCCCTCGGCGGCTGGTCGGCGGCCCTGGACGTCCGGGACGAGGCCGCCTGCGCCGCTGTCGCCGCGACCGCGGCGGGCCGGGGCGAGCTCGCCCTCTGGGTCAACAACGCCGGAATCCTGGTCACCGGGCCGTCGTGGGAGCATGACGGCCCGACCCGTCAGCGGGTGTTCGACGTCAACGCCCTCGGCGCCATGAACGGCACCCTCGCCGCGCTGGCCGTGATGCGCGAGCAAGGTCACGGCCACGTGCTCAACGTCGTCTCGCTGGCCGGGCTGATCGCCGCGCCCGGCGAGACGGTGTACGCGGCCAGCAAGCACGCCCTGCTGGCGTTCAGCCTCGGCACCCTGTCCGACCTGCGAATGGCCGGATACCGGCGGGTGCACGTCTCCTGCCTCTGCCCGGACGGCATCTGGACCCCGATGCTGCACGACCGGCTGGACGACCCGGGGGCGGTGGCCTCGTTCACCGGGTCGATGCTGACCGCGCAACAGGTGGCCGCCCGGGCGGTCCGGTTGGCCCGCCGACCCCGCCCGGTGGTCAGCCTGCCCCGCTGGCGGGGAGCGCAGGTGCGCCTGCTGGACGTCCTGCCAGGGCTGGCCGTCGCACTGACCCCGATCGTCCAGGCGGCCGGCCGCGCAGGTCAGCGCCGCCAACACCGTCGGAGCACGCCGCCGGACCGGCGCTGACCACCGCTGGCCTGCTTGCTACGTTTCCGAGCGTGACTCATCTCGACCGCTGCGACGATGCCAGCCGGACCTGGGTGACGGAGGCGATCGCCGCCGTCGAGGCGGACGCGAACCGCTCGGCCGACACCCACCTGTTGCCGTTCCCGCTGCCCCGCGCCTGGGGGGTCGATCTCTACCTCAAGGACGAGTCGTCCCACCCCACCGGCTCGCTGAAGCACCGGTTGGCCCGCTCACTGTTCCTCTACGGCCTCTGCAACGGCTGGATCGGGCCGCAGACCACGATCGTTGAAGCGTCCTCGGGCTCCACGGCGGTCTCCGAGGCGTACTTCGCCCGGATGCTCGGGCTGCCGTTCATCGCGGTGATGCCGGCCTCCACCTCGCCCGAGAAGATCGCGCAGATCGAGTTCCAGGGCGGCCGGTGCCATCTGGTGGACGACCCCGCGAGCGTGGTGGTCGAGGCTCGGTGGCTGGCCGAGGACTCCGGCGGGCACTTCATGGACCAGTTCACCTACGCCGAGCGGGCGACCGACTGGCGGGGAAACAACAACATCGCCGAGTCGATCTACGCCCAGTTGGAGCTGGAGCGGCACCCGATCCCCACCTGGGTCGTGGTGGGCGCCGGCACCGGGGGCACCAGCGCGACCATCGGCCGGTACGCCCGGTACCGCCGGCTCGCCACCAAGCTCTGCGTGGTCGACCCGGAGAACTCTGCGTTCTACCCGGCCTGGCTGGCCGCCGACTGGTCGGTGCGCACCGGGAAGGGCTCCCGGATCGAGGGGATCGGCCGTCCCGCCGTGGAGGCGTCGTTCCTGCCCTCGGTGGTGGACCGGATGGTCCAGGTGCCGGACGCGGCGTCACTGGCAGCCATGCGTGCCGGCTCGGCGGTGCTCGGCCGCCGGGTGGGCGGCTCCACCGGCACCAACCTGTGGGGTGCCTTCGGCCTGATCGCCGCGATGCTCGCCGAGGGCCGGACCGGCTCGGTGGTCACCCTGATCTGCGACCCGGGCGACCGCTACGCCGACACGTACTACGCCGACGACTGGGTGGCCGCCCAGGGCCTCGACCTGACGCCGTACCTGGCCACGATCGAACGCTTCCTGACCAGCGGCACCTGGCCCGCCTGAGTCACGCGGGCGCGGTCAGCGCGGGTCGATCCGCTCGGCAAGCCCGGGGTAGCGCACCACGAAGCCGCTGTCGTCCAGATCGATGTCGGCGGTGAAGGTGCCGCTGGCGAAGCGCACCCGGCCCGGCCCGAGCCCGCTGTAGATCTGCTCCGCCGCCACCACCTCCAGACCGGGCAGCAGCACCCAGGCGACGGTGATCCGGTGGGCCACGTCGGCCGGCTCGGCGGCCAACCCCAGCCGGTGGACCGGCAGGGAGTTGAACAGCGGTGAGCCGCTCAGGTCGACGTCGAGCGCGTCGGCCAGCCGGTCCGGGTCGTCGGTGCCCGGCAGGCCGGCCCGCCGATGTCCGGCCGCGACCAGTGCCGCGTCCAGGTCGCCCTGCTCGGCGGTCGTCACCCGCCACCGGTCCGCGGCTCGCTCCAGCTTCACCCTGCGCAGCCAGCCCAGTCCTTCGGCCTCGACCTCGACCCGGGTGGTGGTCCAGTCCGGCGCGGTCGTCAGCTGGTAACGGGCGGTCCAGGGGATCGGGTCCACGGCGAGCAGGGTGCCCCGAGCCGTCAACCCGCGACCGTCGTCGAGCAGCACCTGCTCGCTGCCGGCGGTGTCCGTCCGGGACCAGAAGATCGTCTTCGGCATGGTCGGCATGAGCCGGACGTTACGCGACCAGGAGGACATCGGCAGGGCATGCGCGAACGCCGCCGCGAAGCCTGGGCTCCGCGGCGGCGTTCGGTGGATCGGTGGATCAGTGGATCAGTGGATCAGTGGGTACGCGCTGGCGGTCGCCCGCCGAACCCGCGCCGGTCGTCACGCGGACGGTCCTCACGGGGCCGGTCGTCGCGGGGGCGGTCGTCCCGAACACGGCTCTCCGGGCGGAAACCACCCCGAGTGTCGCGGTCGCCGAAGCGCCGGTCACCGGTCGGCCGGTCGCCCCGGCCGTCCCGGTCGCCGAACTGCGGGCGGTCACCGAACCGGCGCTCGCCCTGCGGCCGGTCGCCGTAACCCCGGGTGTCCCGGTCGGCGTAACGCCGCTCGCCGGTCGGCCGGTCGCCGAAGCCCCGATCGCCGGTGGGCCGGTCGCCGTAACGTCGCTCGCCCTGGGGGCGGTCGCTGTGCTGCCGGTCGCTGTGCTGGCGGTCACCCTGCGGCCGGTCGCCGAAGCGCCGCTCGCCCTGGGGCCGGTCGCCGTACTGGCGGTCGCCCTGCGGCCGGTCGCTGTAGCGACGCTCACCGGTCGGGCGGTCGCCCTGGGGCCGGTCGCCGTAGCGACGCTCGCCGGTGGGCCGATCGCCGTAGCGGCGCTCGCCGCCCGTGCGGTCACCGAACCGACGCGGACCGCCGGAACGGTCGTCGAACCGACGCGAGCCGCCGGAGCGATCGCCATAGCCCCGGGGCTCCGCCTCGAGGCGAACCGGGACGCCGCTGGGCTCCCGGGCGCCGACCAGCTCGGCCAACGCCTGGTCGCCGACCCGGACCCGGGTCTCGGCCGGCGCGACGCCGGCCTTCTCCATCATCGCCAGGGTGGTGCGGCGCTGCTTGGGCAGCACCAACGTGGCGACCGCGCCGGACTCGCCGGCCCGCGCGGTGCGCCCTGCGCGGTGCAGGTAGTCCTTGGGGTCCTTCGGCGGGTCGACGTGCAGCACCAGGGTGACACCGTCGACGTGGATGCCCCGAGCCGCCACGTCCGTGGCGACCAGCACGTTCATCCGGCCCTCACGGAACTCGGCCAGCGTCTTGGTGCGCATCCGCTGGGTCTTGCCGCCGTGCAGCCCACCGGCGCGTACGCCGACCGCCGCGAGCTGCTCGACCAGCCGGTCCACGCCGAGCTGGGTGCGGGCGAAGACCATGGTCCGACCGTCCCGAGCGGCGATCGAGGCCGCCACCGGGAACTTCTCGTGCGGCGGGATCAACAGCATGTGGTGGTCCATGGTGGACACCGAGGCGGTCGACGGCGCGGTGGAGTGGGTCACCGGGTCGGTCATGAACCGCCGGACCAACGCGTCGACGTCGCCGTCCAGGGTCGCCGAGAAGAGTAGCCGCTGACCGTTCGCGGGCGTCTTCGCCAGCAGTTGGGTCACCTCGGGGAGGAAGCCCATGTCGGCCATCTGGTCGGCCTCGTCGAGCACCGTGACCTCGACGTCGTCGAGCTGGCAGATGCCCCGCTCGATCAGGTCGCCGAGCCGGCCGGGGGTGGCCACGATGATCTCCACGCCGCGCCGCAGCGCGTCGATCTGACGGTCGTACGGAACGCCGCCGACAGCGGTCTTGAGGAAGATGCCGACGGCCTTGCCCAGCGGCAACAGGGCGTCGTTGACCTGCATGGCCAACTCCCGGGTCGGAACCAGGATGAGCGCGCGGGGGCGCATCGGACGGGCCCGGTTGCGGGTGGCCAGCCGGGCGATCAGCGGCAGACCGAAGGCGAGCGTCTTGCCCGAACCGGTCTGCCCACGGCCCAGCACGTCACGGCCGGCGAGCGCGTCCGGCACGGTGGCCCGCTGGATCTCGAACGGGCTGGTGATGCCCTGCTGTGCCAGCGCGCGGACCAGCGGCTCGGGCAGGCCGAGGGAGGCGAAGTCGACCGGTGCGGCGGACTCGGCCGGCGCGGACTCGGCCGGCTGTGCGGCGGTCGCCGCCGCGGTGCCGGCCTCGCTCAGAGCGGCGTCGAGCGGCTCCGAGGCGGTGTCGGTCGCCGGGGTTGAGTGGAAAACGGACGTAACGGTGCTGGGGTCAGCAGAGGTGGTCAACAAATGCCTTTCGAGCGGGGCGCATCTTCGCGATGGCCTGCCGCGGCTGTGCCGCCGGATCGCCCGCAAGACCGCCCATGGGCGCACACCACGCGCGCCGGGTCAGTGATCTATGCCAGTGTACGGCGGTCCGGCGAACCCGCCAGTCGGTTGTCCGGCGGTAGTGGGCGGACTCACCATCACGCCCGCCCGATGACTCACCCGTTGAGCGCGCCGCCGACCAGACCGTCCAGGGCGTCGCCGGCAAGCAGAACGATCATGACACTGATCGCGACCAACAGCCCCAGAGCGGCGGCCAGGACGATCATGACCTTGGCGTTGCTGCGCCGCTCGGACGGCGTGTCGGCCCAGCCCTGGGCCAGGATGTGCCCGGTCAGCGAGCCGGAATTCTCCACCGCGTTGGCGGGCATCGCGATCGTGGCGAAACCCGGCCCGTCGCCGCTGCCGTAGACGGTTCCGGCCAGGTCGGTGTCGCCGCTGTGTCGCCCACCACGAGCACCGGTCGTGCCCTGGCTGGAGCTGAACGAAGGGCCTGCGGTCCCTCCGGTGAACCGGGAGTTTCCGCCGGCGCTGCCCGTCGACGGGGGAGTGCCGACGCTGGACGGCGGCCAGCTCGGCAGCGCTGGCGCGGGCACCACCGGCGGTGCGGAGACGGGTGCCTCGGCCCAGCCGCCGCCCGCTGCGGGGCGGGCCGCCTGGGCGGTGGACTGCCATCCGGCCGGCGGTGCGGAAACCGATGCGCTCGCTCGTACGCCGGGCGTGTCGGTCATCGCCGGCGGAGGCGGAAACGGCGGCGCCGGCATCGGGCCCGGCGGACCCGGCGGCGCGGGCACCGGCGGACCGGGCGGCGGCACGGGCGGGCCCGGGATGGGCGGCGAGGGCGGGCCCGGCATGGGCGGCACCGGCGAGGGCGGCGGTACGGGTGGACCCGGGACGGGCGGAACCGGACCGGGCGGCGGCGTGGGTCGGGGCCCTGGCGTCGGCATCGGGCCGGGCGGGTACGGCCCCGGATCCGGCGCGGGCTCCGGCTCGGGTGGTGACGGCTGGGTCGGCCCGGGGCCGGGTGGGGTGGGTGACGGCTCCGGTTCCGGAGTCGACGGCTCCGGTGGCTGGGCCGGCTCCGGTGGCTGCGCCGGCTCGGGCGGCTCGGGGTTCACCGGCCCGGCTCCGTAGACGGTGGGCGTGCTCCCCCGGGAGGCCAGGGTGCCGATGGCACCGGCCGTGGCCCGGCTGCTGCCGGGAACCGTGGCGCTGGCCCGGGCCGGCGCGGTCGAGTCGTTCCGCTGCCCGGGCAACGACACGTCAGCCGGACTGGCCGAGCCGGTCGCACGGTAGGTGGTGGCGGTGACCGGGGCGCTGACCGGCAGGTCACTGCGGAGAGCCCCGGCGGTGGCGACGCTGGCTCTGGCCCGTACCGGCGCGGCGGGTTGGTCCGGGCGGGCGTCGGCGGGCGCCGCCTGCCCGGGGCCGACGGCGGGACCGTCCGTGTCGACGCCGCTGCCGACGGAAGCGGCGTCGGCCCCGTCGGCGTCGGCGGGCGTGGTGTCGGCCGCGTCGGCGTCGGCGGGCGCGGTATCGGCGTCGGCTGAGTCGTCACGGGGGGACGGGGTGTCGTCAGTGGCGGCCGAGGCGGTGCCGGTGTCGGCCGGGGCGGTGCCGGTGTCGGCCGGGGCGGTGCCGGTGTCGGCCGGGGCGGTGCCGGTGTCGGCCGGGGCCGTGTCGCTGGCAGCCGGGTCAGCGGGAGGGCCGACCGGGGCGGCCTCGGTGGGAGACACCGGGTCGCCGGTGCCGAGCCCTGGCGGGTCGGCTTGGTCGACCACAGGGTCGACAGTCTCCGCCGGATCTTTCTGCTCGGCCATCTACGCCCTCCGCGCCATGCTCGCACCCGGACTCGTGACGTCGAGTCGGATGTGCCTGGTTGTCACGGTGCCACAGATCGCCCCGACCGGACAGCCGGAGCCGGTCGTGGCGGATCAACCAGCGGTGCTGGGGCTGCCCGACGGGCTGTCGCCGCCCGACGCGCTCGTGGTGGCCTTCGGGGTGGTCGCCGGTGGCGAGCTGCTCGGGGCGTTGGTCGGTGGCGGGGGCAGGGTCGACGGCGTGTTGCTCGGGGTGGCTGGCGAGCTCGGCGAGGTGGTCTTGGTCGGCGTGGGCGTCGGCGTCGCGCTGCCGGTCGGCTTCGGCGTGGCCGAACCCGTCGGCGTCGGGGTGGCCGACTTCGTCGGGGTGGGCGTCGGCTTCACGGTGGGCGTCGGCTTCACGGGCGGCTTGCTGGGCGTTGTGACCGGCGGGGTCGGGATCGACACGATCGGTCCCGGCACCGCGCCGATGACCCGGGTCGCCGCGTACAGGCGGGACCAGCTGACGACCGAGATCTTGACGACGTCGCCGGTGGTGGGCGCCTGCACCATCTTGCCGTTGCCGATGTACATGCCGACGTGGTGGATCGTCGTCCAACTGCTGCCGGAGGCGAAGAAGAGCAGGTCGCCGGGGAGCAGCGCGCTCTGCGGCACCGTCCGGGCGCGGGTGGCGGCGTACTGGTCGCGGGAGACCCGGGGCAGGTCGAAGTAGTCGGCGCCGGGAGACCGGTACGCCGCCCACATCAGACCCGAGCAGTCGAACTGGTTCGGCCCCTCCTCGGACCACTTGTACGGGTCGCCGAGCTGGGCGAGCGCGTACCGGACCGCGGCAAGTGCCCGCGGATGGGCGGCCATGCCGCTGATGTTCTGGTTGGAGACGTAGCCGGCGCCGATCTGCTGCTCGGCGGCCTCCTGCTGGCGCTCGATCTCGATCAGCTGTGTGGCGTTGTCGCGGCGCAACTTGAGCAGGCTCGCCTCGGCCGTGCGGAGCGACGCCTCGCCGGCGGTGAACTCCGCCTCGACGGAGTCGACGCGGATCTTGGCGGCGGCGTGCGCCTGGTAGGCGAGCTGCTCGTTGCTGCGGGCCCGGGACAGCTCCCCGGCCACGCCGGTGGTGCCGCCGTCGACCTTCTGGCCCCGGGTGATCTGCTGGAGGCGGTTCAGCTCGCGGATGTCCTGGGCGAGGTCGCTGTCCGGCAGCGCGGCAGCTGCCTTTACGGCGTCGGCGGCGGCCGCGTCGGCCGCCTGCTGGGCCCGGAGCAGGGCGTCCTGCGCGGTTGCCAGTGTCTTGCCGGCCGCGTCGAGCTGCGCCTTGGCGTCGACGCGTTTCTGCTTGGTCAGCAACAGCGTCTCGCCGAGCGCGCCGACCTGGGCCTCGCCGGCGGAGATGGCGGCGGCCAGCGGACCCGTGCCCACGTTGACCACCGGCGGGACCGGGACACCGGCGACGGGAGCGCCACCGGGCAGTTGAAGCGCACCGGTCACCGCGGGGCGGGAACCGCTGTCCGGCACGGTGGTCGGCAATCCGGGCTCGGCGTACGCGGGGGTGGACAGCACGGCTGCGGCGATCGCGCCGAGCAGGGCGGCCCAGAGCTTCGGACGCAGCACCGGCGAGATCACCGGGTTCCGTCGTCGCTGCCGTCGCCCGCGCCCGCTGTCGACCATTCCGCTCCCCGTCCCGCAGTCCGTCACCGCGCTTGGTGGGCGCGGCGGTCGGGACGGTACCAGTGTGTGGTTCCGCCCCGTTCTGTCTTACCGCACGACGGCAGTGATGTCGATGCATCTCCGGGTTACAGGAGGCTGAGAGTCTGGTGAAGTGGATCGCTGCCGGCGACCGTGCCGCCGTGGCTGTCGGCGTCCCGACGTACGCTCGACGAGGACCGCAGGTGGAAGGGACGTGCCATGGACGCCGGACTCAAGCGTGAGCTCGAAGCGAAGGTGTACGCCGGTGAGCGGCTGACCCGGGAGGACGGGGTCGCCCTCTACGACAGCGACGACCTGACGTGGCTGGGCCGGTTGGCGCACCACAAGCGCACCGAGCTCAACGGTGACCGGGTGATGTTCAACGTCAACCGGCACCTCAACCTGACCAACGTCTGCTCGGCGTCCTGTGCGTACTGCTCGTTCCAGCGCAAGCCGGGCGAGAAGGACGCATACACGATGCGCATCGACGAGGCGGTCCGCAAGGCCAAGGAGATGGAGGATGAGCAGCTCACCGAGCTGCACATCGTCAACGGCCTGCACCCGACCCTGCCCTGGCGCTACTACCCCAAGGTGTTGCGCGAGCTGAAGGCGGCGCTGCCGAACGTCAAGCTCAAGTGCTTCACGGCGACCGAGGTGCAGTGGTTCGAGAAGATCAGCGGTCTGAGCGCCGACGAGATCCTCGACGAGCTGATGGACGCCGGCCTGGAGTCGCTGACCGGCGGTGGCGCGGAGATCTTCGACTGGGAGGTCCGGCAGCACATCGTCGACCACGCCTGCCACTGGGAAGACTGGTCGCGCATCCACGCCCTGGCGCACCGCAAGGGCATGAAGACCCCGGCGACGATGTTGTACGGCCACATCGAGGAGCCCCGGCACCGGGTCGACCACGTGCTGCGGCTGCGTGAGCTTCAGGACGAGACCGGGGGCTTCGCGGTCTTCATTCCGCTGCGCTACCAGCACGACTTCGTGGACTCGGCGGACGGCAAGATCCGTAACCGGATCCAGGCGCGCACCACGATGGCCTCGCCGGCCGAGTCGCTGAAGACGTTCGCCGTCTCCCGGCTGCTCTTCGACAACGTGCCGCACGTCAAGAACTTCTGGGTGATGCACGGGCTGTCGGTGGCCCAGCTCTCGCTGAACTTCGGCGTGGACGACCTGGACGGCTCCGTCGTCGAATACAAGATCACGCACGATGCCGACTCGTACGGCACCCCGAACACGATGCACCGCGAGGACCTGCTGCACCTGATCTGGGACGCCGGGTTCCAGCCGGTCGAGCGGGACACCCGATACAACGTGGTCCGGGAGTACGACAAGGCCCCGTCGCTGGCCGAGCGGCGCGCCGAGCCGCAGCAGGTCTGGGCCTGAGCCACCACGTACCCTCGCAGTCGATGACCGAGCAACGCGAACCTGAGCAGCAGAGTGGGTTTCCCCGCCGGGACGCCGAGGGGCGCATCCGTACCCTCGGCGATCTGCTCGGGGTGTGCCTCGCCGGCTTGGTCATCGGCGTGCTGGCGTTGGTGTTGTTCGACTGGGCGTTCGCGTCAATCGGCGCCGGTGATTTCGGGCACACCAACGGCTGGTTGGCGGTGATCCTGCCGGCGTGGCTGTTCTGGGACGACTTCCGGGCCTGGGAGTTCGGCGCGGCCCGGGTGGTGGCGGCGCTGGTCGCCGCCGCCGTCGGGGTGTTCGTCGGGCTGCTGATCGCCGGTCTGGGCTCCGGGTTGCCACCGTTGCTCTCCGGCGCGTTGGCGGCGGCGGCGTTCACCGTGGCGTACGCGGCCCTCTGGTTCCCGGGCGTCCGCTGGCTGGCCCGCCGAACCGGCTGACCGCGACCGCCCGCCGGGCGGATCGACCCTCCCGCCGACATCGGCGGGCGACGGAGAGAACGGAGTGGTACGGGTGAGCGCCGCGCTCAAGTACACGCTGGGCCGGATCGGGCTGTTCGTCGCCGTGCTGGCGGGCCTCTGGCTGATCGACATGAACGTGTTCCTGAAGCTGATGTTGGCGCTGGCCTTCTCCGCCGCGCTCTCCTTCTTCCTGCTGCGCGGTTGGCGGGACGAGATGGCCGAGGAGATGGGCACCGCCGCCGAGCGCAGGCGCACCGAGAAGGAGCGCCTCCGCAGCGCCCTGGCCGGCGAAGACAACCCCGACCCGAACCCCAACCCCACCCGCCCGGCCGAAGGCCCAGACACTTCGCGTTGATCAAGAGGTTTGCGTCACGGAACTGGGCTCCGGTGACGCAAACCTCTTGATCACCCGCGATCGGCGGGGCGGCGCGGGGCCGGGTGGCAGGGGTGGTGGGTTACCAGTTGGTGGAGCCGGGGACCTTGGGCCAGGGCTTCGAGGTGGGCTTGATCAGGTACGCGATGCCGCCGGAGCCGCCGGAGACGCCGCCGCTGGCGTTGGTGCGCTTGGTCCGCAGCCAGATCTGCTCGAACTGCGCGCGCTTGTAGACGTTGCGCACCACGTCGTTGCTGGACGAGGCGGGGTCGTTGACGATCACGTCGCCGTCGGCGGTGAAGCCGACCACCACGAACAGGTGCCCGGAGGTGCCGTAGTTCGCCCCGTCCAGCTCACTGGCGAGGAAGGACTGGCTGGTCACGACGGGGATGCCGGCGGCGATGAAACGCTCCAGCTCGTCCAGCGAGTGCAGTCGGGTCACCCGACCCTCCAGCCCCGGGAAGCTGGCCGCGTACGCGGTGTTGAACGGCCAGTTGCCGGCGCCGTCGTACGCGTAGTCGTAGGTCATCCGGGCCGCGTGGTTGACCGTCGGGTCGGGGTAGGTCGGGTCCACCCAGGAGGTGTCGGCCTCCGAGGGCTTGCGACCCCAGTACTCGACCACCATCTCGGTGGAGGTGGGTGAGCACCAGGCCTCGCCGCCGCCGTCGTACTCGGGGTAGTGCCCGGAGTGCACGTTCTGCGAGTAGCGCGGCACCGGCAGCTCGACGCCCCAGGCGATGTGCCCGGCGCTCGGGGTCACGGTGAACCGGTCCGGCACTGTGGAACTCATCGCGCCGAGCATCCGCACCACCGGTGCGGCGGTCTGCCCGGGTGCCCGGTAGAGGGTCAGCCGCAGCTGGTACGACCGCAGCAGCACCCCGGCGGTGGCGTCGTCGATGCTGAAGGTGTCGGTCCAGATCGTCGACCAGGGGTCACCCTGCCGGTTGACGCTGGTCCGCTTGATGTCGGTGTCGCCGGACGCCCAGCGACCCATGACGTACCACGGGGTCTGGTCGCCGCTGGTGTAGCTGCCCTGCATCTCCACCTGGATCCAGGTGCCGGCAGGGGTTTCCGCGTTCCAGGAGGCGATCAGCTCGCTGGCGTCGAACCCGACCCGGGTCACCGGTGAGGTCCAGGTGCCGTACTCCCAGGTGCGGGTGGTGCCGGTGTGCGGGTCGGCGTACTCGGTGGTGCCGGCCGGACGGGCCAGCGTGAGGCCCGCTCGGGCGCCGGGCACCACGCGGGTGCCGGCCCGGCTGCCCCGGTGCCAGTCGGCGGGCCCGGACCAGTCCTGGAAGGTGATCTGCTCGTCGTGGGTGACGGCGGGCGGGCGGGCCGCCGTCGCTGGCGCGCTGGTGGCGAGCAGGGTGAGCGCGGTGACGCCGGCGAGGGCGGCCGCGTGCAGGCGGGATCTGGCCATGGGTGCTCCGCGGTGTCGAGAGGGGCATCGTCGCTGGTCAGTTTCCCGCTTGGAGGGAAGTTTCGCCAGATGTTCCTGAGTGGAAAATCATTGCCGCCGGGATGATCGGCTCGGGATGGACAAGGCAGCGAAGGATATTGATATGACCATGTGACAGGTGGTGAAGTGTGCTTCACCGAGCGGGATCTCCCGCCGATCAAGGAGGTAGTTGATGGCCCTCCGCACGCCCATCCCTCTCCGCCGCGTCCTGGTGCTCGCCGTCGTCACCGGGCTGGGCATCGTCACCGTCGCCGCCGGTCCGGTCGCCGCCCGACCCGCACCGGACCGGTCCACCGAGCCGGCCGCCGCCAGCTACCGGGTGCTCGGCCCCCGGACCCTCGCCGACCGCAACGCGGTGGCCCGCACCGGAGCCGCCATCGACTACTCCGAACACGGAGTCCTGCACATCTCGGCGACCGCGGGTGAGGCCGCCGAGATCGGCAAGCTCGGCTTCCGGCTGGAACCGCTGGCCCCGCCGCCCAACGCCGAGCGCGGCGCCGGCGAGATCGGCACGATGGCCTTCCCGCCCGCCGACTCCAACTACCACGACTACGCGGAACTGACCGCCGTCGTGAACCAGGTCGTCGCCGACCATCCGGCGATCGCCCGCAAGATCAGCATCGGTTCGTCGTACGAGGGCCGCGACCTGATGGCGGTGAAGATCTCCGACAACGTCGGCACCGACGAGAACGAGCCCGAGATCCTGTTCAACTCCCAACAGCACGCCCGTGAGCACCTGACCGTCGAGATGGCGATCTACCTGCTCAACCTGTTCACCGACAGCTACGGCTCCGACTCCCGGATCACCAACATCGTCAACGGCCGGGAGATCTGGATCGTGCCGACGGTCAACCCGGACGGCAGCGAGTACGACATCGCCACCGGGTCGTACCGGTCCTGGCGCAAGAACCGGCAGCCCAACAGTGGTTCGTCCAACGTCGGCACCGACCTGAACCGCAACTGGTCCTACAACTGGGGTTGCTGCGGCGGCTCGTCCGGCACCACCTCGTCGGAGACCTACCGGGGGCCGTCGGCGTTCTCCGCACCCGAGACGCAGGCGCTGCGCAACTTCGTCAACGGTCGGGTGGTCGGTGGCGTCCAGCAGATCAAGGCCAACATCGACTTCCACACGTACTCGCAGCTGGTGCTCTGGCCCTACGGCTACACGACGGCGAACACCGCGACGGGCATGAACGCGGACCAGTACAACACCTTCGCCACCATCGGCCAGCAGATGGCGGCCACCAACAACTACACCCCGGAACAGTCCAGCGACCTCTACATCACCGACGGGGACAGCCTCGACTGGATGTGGGCCACCCACAACATCTGGGCGTACACCTTCGAGATGTACCCGGGCTCGTCCGGCGGCGGCGGCTTCTACCCGCCCGATGAGGTCATTCCGGCGCAGACCTCGCGCAACCGGGAGGCGGTGCTGCTGCTCAGCGAGTACGCCGACTGCCCGTACCGGGCCATCGGCAAGCAGGCGCAGTACTGCGGCAGCGGTGGTGGCGGCACCACGGTCTGGTCGGACACCTTCGAGACCGCCACCGGCTGGACCATCAACCCGTCCGGCACCGACACCGCCACCCTCGGCGCGTTCGAGCGGGGCGCCGCCCAGGCGACCACGTCCTCCGGCGCCAAGCAGCTCACCCCGTACGCCGGATCCAACGACCTGGTCACCGGCCGGCTCGCCGGCTCGGCGGCCGGTGACTACGACGTCGACGGCGGTGTGACCAGTGCCAGGTCCCCGGCGGTCACCCTGCCGTCGTCCGGGACTCTGAGCCTCTCGCTGGCCTGGTATCTGGCGCACGGCTCGAACGCCTCGTCGGCGGACTACCTGCGGGTGAGCGTGGTGCACAACGGCGGCACCACCGCGCTGCTCACCCAGGCCGGCGCGGCGACCAACCGCAACGGGAGCTGGGCGGTGGCCAACCTCAACCTCACCCCGTACGCCGGGCAGTCGGTCCGCATCCTCGTTGAGGCGGCGGACGCCTCCGGCGCCAGCCTGGTAGAGGCGGCTGTGGACAACGTCACCATCACGTCCTCCTGATCAGGTGGGGCCCCGCTCCGCCCCGCGGGGCCCCACCACCCGTTTCCGAACACCACCAACTCGGACATACGCCCTCCGACGGTCACCGTGTGACGGTTCCGGGGGATCGACTCGCGGCGATCGGCGCGTGATCGATCCGGCACGTCCCGGCGGTGCGCTACCGTCTTACCGACCAGTCCGCAGCGAAGCCGGTGCGAAACCCGGCGCTGTCCCGCAACTGTGATGCCCCACCCGACGGTGGGGACGAGCCAGGTCGCCTGCGGATCGGTCGCGAAACGCGCTCTCGAGGAAGGGCGCCTCGTGGGCGGGCGTACGAAAGTCCTGTCGGCGAAGCACCACACTCCTCGACCGACAGGAGGCCCCATGTTCAGACGTACCCCTCGGCTCTTCGCCGCGACCCTCGCGGTCGCCGCGCTGGCCCTCGGCGCCTGCGCCGAGAAGGCCGACGACAAGCCGACCACCGGCACCGCGGCCGCCGCGTACCCGGTCACGGTCGGCACGCTCACCCTCGACAAGCGCCCCGAGAAGATCGTCGCGCTGTCGCCGACCGCCACCGAGATGCTCTTCGCGATCGGTGCCGGCCCGCAGGTGACCGCCGTCGACGACCAGTCCAACTATCCGGCCGACGTGCCCAAGAGCGACATCTCCGCCTTCCAGCCGAACGCCGAGGCGATCGCCGGTAAGAACCCCGACCTGGTGGTGCTCTCCGACGACCGCAACAAGATCGTCGAGCAGCTCGGCAAGCTGAAGATCCCGGTGTACCAGACCCCGGCGGCCACCACCCTCGACGACACGTACCGGCAGATCACCGAGCTGGGCACGCTGACCGGGCACGCCGACCAGGCCACCGACGTCGCCAGCCGGATGAAGGACGACATCGCCAAGCTGGTCAAGGACGTGCCGCAGCGCGCAGAGAAGCTCACCTACTACCACGAGCTGGGCCCCGAGCTGTACAGCGCGACCAGCAAGACCTTCATCGGCACGCTCTACAGCCAGATCGGTCTGACCAACATCGCCGACCCCGCCGACGCGGACGGTAAGAACGCCGGCTACCCGCAGCTGTCCCAGGAGTTCATCGTCAAGGCCAACCCGGACTTCGTCTTCCTGGCCGACTCCAAGTGCTGCCAGCAGAACGCCGACTCGGTCAAGGCGCGCAGCGGCTGGTCCGGGCTCACCGCGGTGAAGAACAGCCAGGTGATCGCACTGGACGACGACGTCGCCTCCCGCTGGGGGCCGCGGGTCGTGGACCTGCTCCGGGTCATCATCGACGCGGTCGCCAAGGTGCCCGCGTGACCGTCGTCCGTCGGTGACCACAACTCCGCCTCCGTCCCGCCGGGCCGGGCTGCGATTCGGCAGCCGGCCCGCCGGGTCGGCGTCCGGGCCGTCGTCGTCCGCGCCCTCCGCCGCCCGGCTGCCCTCAAGGGCCCGGCCCGCTGGGCTGCGCAAGCGGTGGCTGGTCGCCGGGGTGTTCGCGGTGCTCGTCGCGCTCGTCGCCGGGGTGTCGCTCGGCCCGGTCAGCCTGCCCGCGGGCAGCGTCGCGGCCGAGTTGCTCAACCTGATCCCGGGGGTGCACCTCGACAGCGGTCTCTCCGAGCGGGAGATCGCGATCGTCACCGAGCTGCGGTTGCCCCGGGTGGTGCTGGGCCTCCTGGTCGGCGGGCTGCTCGCCCTCGCCGGCGGCTGCTACCAGGGCGTCTTCCGCAACCCGCTCGCCGACCCGTACCTCCTGGGCGTGGCCGCTGGCGCCGGCCTTGCGGTCACCGCGGCGATCGCCCTGGGCGGCGCCGGCCGGCAGGGCGCGATCTCCGGGCTGCCGATGACCATCCCGTTGGCCGCCTTCGCCGGTTCACTACTCGCCGTCACGATGACCTACGTGCTCGGCGCGGCCGGCGGACGCGGCGGCTCACCGGCGATGCTGATCCTGGCCGGAGTGGCGGTCTCCGCGTTCCTCTCCGCCGGGCAGACGTACCTGCTGCAACGACACTCCGACAGCATCCAACCGGTCTACTCCTGGCTGCTCGGCCGGCTGGCCACCGCGGGCTGGCACGACGTGCTGCTGGTGCTGCCGTACGCCGCTCTGACCACTGTGGTGGTGCTGCTGCACCGCCGCGAGCTGGACGTCCTCGCGGTCGGTGACGACGAGGCGAGGAGTCTGGGCCTGCACCCGCAGCGCACCCGCTACCTGTTGATCGCCGCAGCCTCCCTGGGCACCGCTGCGGCGGTCTCCGCGACCGGCCTGATCGGCTTCGTCGGCATCATCGTGCCGCACACCGTCCGGCTGCTCGCCGGGTCGAGCTACCGGGCGATCCTGCCGCTGTCGCTGCTGTTCGGCGGTGCGTTCCTGGCACTGACCGACGTGGTGGCCCGCACCGTCGCCGCTCCATCCGAGGTGCCGATCGGGGTGGTGACCGCCCTGCTGGGCGGCCCGTTCTTCGTGATCGTGCTGCGGACCGCCCGACGGGTGCTCACGTGAGCCGCGAACCCACCGCCGGCCCGCCCGGCGGTCGCCCGCCTGGCAGCCTTCCGTCCGGGGGTCCTTCGTCCGGGGGTCTTTCGTCCGGGGGTGGCGACGGCGGTGTGCCGGCCGTCGAGGTGCGTGGGCTGCACGTCGACCTCGGCGGCACACCGATCCTGACCGGCGTCGACCTCACCGTCGCCGTCGGCGAGTGGGTCACCGTGATCGGCCCGAACGGCGCCGGCAAGTCCACCCTGTTGCGCGCCGTCGGCGGCCTGCTGTCCGCGCCGGGGGCGATCACCCTGTTCGGTACGGCGAGCACCGCGCTGCGCCGCCGGGACCGCGCCCGGGTGGTGGCCACCGTGGCACAGTCGCCGGTGGTGCCGCCCGGCATGTCGGTGCTGGACTACGTGCTGCTCGGCCGCACCCCGTACATCCCCACGCTGGGCCGGGAGTCGACCGCCGACCTCGACGCCGTGCACGAGGTGCTCGGCCGGTTGGACCTCACCGGCTTCCACCGCCGTGAGCTGGCCACCCTCTCCGGAGGCGAACGGCAGCGGGTGTTCCTCGCCCGGGCGCTCGCCCAGGGCGCGACGTTGCTGCTGCTCGACGAGCCGACCAGCGCACTCGACATCGGGCACCAGCAGGAGGTGCTGGAACTGGTCGACCAGTTGCGCCGCGAGCACGGCCTGACCGTCCTCGCCACGATGCACGACCTCTCCCTGGCCGGCGAGTACGCCGACCGGATGGTGATGCTCGCCAGCGGTCAGGTGGTGGCCGCCGGAACCCCGTCCGAGGTGCTGACCGAGCACCTGTTGGCGACCCACTACCGGGCCAGCGTCCGGGTCGTCCCCGGCACCCACGGCCCACTGGTGGTCCCGGTCCGCCCTCGCGCCAGATCGTCCGGGTCAGGGGCCCAGGTCGATGACGGAGAAGAGGGCGCCCTGGGGGTCGCGTAGGGCTGCGAACCGGCCCGCCGGGATGTCCCGGGGCGGGACCAGGATCGTTCCGCCCAGCTCGGCGGCGCGGGCCGCGGCGGCGTCCGCGTCGGTCACCGCGAAGTACACCGTCCAGTACGCGGGCAGGTCGGCCGGGAAGTCGTCGGCCAGCGGCGGCATCATCCCGGCGACGATCTGCGTCCCGAGCCGCCAGCCGGTGTACGTCATGGGGCCCACCGCCTGGTCGTCCGGCTGCCAGCCGAACACCAGCTCGTAGAAGACCTTCGCGCCCTCGGGGTCGGGGGTGACCAGTTCGTTCCAGCTCATCGCGCCCGGCACGTTGAACACTTCGGCCCCGGCCATGGCCAAGGGCTGCCAGACGCTGAACGTGGCGCCGGCCGGGTCGGCGAAGACCGCCATCCAGCCCCGGTCGAAGACCTCGAACGGCGGCACGACGACCTGCCCGCCGGCCCGCTCGACCCGGCCGGCGACCAGTTCCGCGTCGTCGGTGGCCAGGTACGTCGACCAGATCGGCACCTGGTCCGGGATCGCCGGTGGCCCGGCCCCGGCCACCGGCCTGCCGTCGAGCAGGAAGACCGTGTAGCCGCCCGCCTCGGGCTCCGCTGTCACCCGGCCGGTCCAGCCGAACAACTCCGGGTAGAAGCGTCGCGCCTCGGTCAGGTCCGGGGTGGCCAGGTCGGCCCAGCAGGGCGTACCCGGCGGGACGGTGCTCACGTCAAGACCCCTCTCGGCCCGGGCGGTCACGGCGACCCCCTGCCGGAATCCTGGCATCGTCCCGCCGCGGCCCGGGGCGGAAACGGACGAATCGTCAGCTGAACCGGCGACCCTCGTCCCGTCGGTACGCCCAACCGGCGAGCGCTGCGAGCAGCACCACCCAGACGCCGAGCATGATCATCGCCAGCGGCTCGACGCGGTATTCGCCGACCGCCGACCACATCAGCTCGGCCGCGCCCCGGGTGGGCAGGTACGGCGCGATCGTCTCGATGAACCCGGGTGCCTCACCCGGCGCGGAGAGCAGGCCGCCGCCGAACGCGAGCGGCAGGAAGACGACCTGCGCCACGACGATCGCCGCCTTGCTCGGCAGCGAGTAGCCGATCGCGAGGCCCATCAGAGTGAACGGCACCGAGATGACGGCCACGGTGCCGATGGTCAGCAGTAGGGCCGCGGGGGTGATCTGGGCCGCGGTCAGCGTCGCGCCGATCACCACGACCGGGATCAGCGAGAGGTACGTGAGCGCCAGGCCGGCCAGCACTCGGCCCGCGAACCTGGGCGCGGGCCCGGCCGGCAAGGTCCGGGTGTACGGGTTCCAGGGCTGGTCGCGGTCCTCGGCGACGCCGACGCCGTACTGGAAGATGTTGGCGCTCATCACCGAGAAGGTGACCATCGAGGCGGTGGCGAAGGTGGCACCGGCCGCGTCGTCACCAGCGAACGGCACCACGAAGAAGATCATGGCGGCGGCCGGGAAGAAGGCGCTGCCGACGACGGCCACCGGAATCCGGATGATCTCCAGGAGTTGGTAGCGGGCGTGAACCAGGGCGAGCTGCACGGTGGCCTCCTCAGACTGTGGTGGGTTGGCCGCCGGCAGCGGCGGTGGTGGCTCGGCCTTCGGTGGCCGGCTGGTCCCCAGCGGGCGCGTCCCCGCTGGTGATGGCGAGGAACGCCTCCTCCAGCGAGGTCGGTCGTACCTCCAGGTCGGTGAAGGCCGTTCCGGCCGTGACCAGCGCTCGGACCAGCTCGTCGGCGTCGGTGGTGAGCAGGTGCAGCCGGCCGTCGACCCGTTCGGTGCGGACGACGCCGGGCAGATCGGGCAGTTGGTCGGCGACAAGGCTGACCCGGCGTACGCCGACGATGCCGCGCACGGCGTCCACCGTGTCGTCGGCGAGCACCCGGCCCTGCCCGATCACCACCACCCGGTGCGCCAGCGCCTCCACCTCCTCCAGGTAGTGGCTGCTCAACAGCACGGTGCCGCCGTCGGCGTGGAACGCGCGGATCGCCTCCCACAGGGTGTGCCGGGCGGCGACGTCCAGACCGGTGGTCGGTTCGTCGAGCAGCACCAGCCGGGGTCGGCCGACGAATGCCAACGCCACCGCCAACCGGCGACGCTGCCCACCGGAGAGGCCTCCGGTCTGCCGTCGGGCGAGGTCGCCCAGGCCGAACTGGTCGAGCAACTCACCGCGGGGCACCGGGTCCGGGTAGTGCGCGGAGACGAAGTCGACGACCTCACCGACGCGCAGTGTGCCCGGCAGGCCGGTCTCCTGCGGGGTGACCCCGATCTGCCGCCGGTTCGCCGGGTCGCGGGGGTCGCCGCCGAACAGCTCGACCCGCCCCGAGCTGGGCCGGCGCAGGCCGACCAGCAGGTTCATCAGTGTGCTCTTGCCGGCGCCGTTCGGGCCGAGCAGGCCGACCAGCTCACCGGCCCGGACTTCCAGGTCGACACGGTCGAGGGCGAGGACGTCGCCGTACCGGCGACTGGCCTGGTCGGCGCGGGCGAGGGTCATGTCTGCTCCTTCGACGGGGTGGGGTCGAGCAGGGTGCGGATCGCTTCGGTGTACTCCTCGAACGCCAGCCGGCCCCGCCGGCTGAGCCGGACCAGGGTTGCCGGGGTGCGTCCACGGTGGGTCTTGCTGATCTCCACGTAGCCGGCCTCCTCGAGCTTGCGCAGGTGCACGGAGAGGTTGCCGGCGGTCATCGCGAGCAGTTCCTGCAACCGGGGGAAGGCGATCAGGTCGCCGTCGCCGAGAGCGGAGAGGCTGGCGACCACCCGGAGCCGAGCCTGCGCGTGGATGACCGGGTCCAGTTCGCTCATCGGCGGTGTCACTGTCGCCGTCGGGCGATCGCGCCAGCGACCAGGATCCCGCCGCCGCCGGCCACCGCAATGACCAGCGCGTGCCAGCCGGGCCCGGCGATCACACCGGCCAGGTTGATCACGCTGATCCAGACGCCCAGCCGGAAAAGGTCCCGATCCAGCCAGATCGCTCCACCGGCCATGTGTAGCGCGCCGGTCAGCCCGACGGCGGTCGCCGACCAGACCAGGCCCGCCAGATCGTCCGGTAGGTGCTCGGAGATCCGGCCGAGCCCCGCGTAGATGCTCACGGAGCCGAGGGCCCACGTGCACCCATACCAGCGCCCACGCTGGGCGGAGTCACCGATCACCTGGCCGTAGGCCCGTGTGCTGACCACTGCCTGGATCACTCCGGCTGCCACGAGCAGCGCGAAGAGGACGGTCAGCGGCAGCCAGCTCGGCAGCCGGAGCAGCTCCCGGTCGTCGGGGGAGAACCGCAGGAAGAACAGCCCGAAGCCGACCAGCCAGGCGACTCCCCAGGGCCAGTAGACCAGGCGGGCGTCGGGATCGAGGCGCCGTGCCGTCGCGGAACGCTGGTCCTGGATCAGCCGGAGGGCCGCTGCCGCGTCGGCGGGTGGAAGGTCATCGTCTAGGTGCACGCAAACTACTTTACGATGCAAAGTCCGAACGCGGTGTCCCGCTCGGCGTCCGGGTTACGACAGCGGCGCGCAGTGCCTATGGTGGGGAACCGTGGCGGCTGACCGGTCGCACAGGACACAGGGGAGGGTCCGTGTCGAGCCCGAGCAGAGACCTGGAGGTCCAGCCGGAGGCGCTGGCGGCGTTCGCCAAGACGTCCAACGACCGGGCGGCCCGCTTCCGCGAGCTGCACCGTTCATTTGGCGACGGGCACGTGCCCCGGCACGCGTTCGGGGTGATGCCGGCGTCGTTCGGCCTCGCCGCCGCGTACGCCGAGCAGTTCGAGGCGTGCCTGCAGGGGCTCGCCGACGGCGCCGAAATGATGGCGGACATCGCGGAGGGGGTCAGCGACACTGCCGGTGCCTACACCGGCACCGACGTGGCCAACACCGACATGTTCGTGCCCGGCCGCCCGCCAGCTCCCGACCTCATCGCTCCCGGCCCCTGGTCGGGTGGCACCGGCGCTCCGAGCGGGCCGGTGCCCGCATGAGCACGGAGGCGTTGCACCGCAACAAGACCTACTTCGAGCAGATCGTGTCGGGCACTCCGGAGCCCTTCAAGCCGCTCTCCAACGCGGTGCTCTGGCCGTTCGAGCAACTGCTGGAACTGGTCGCCGGTGAACCGGACGACCTGATGCGGGCGGCGCAGGTCTGCCTGGACACCGGCGCGGCGGTCCGGGAGATCGCAGGCGACCAGATCGCCGACCGGGCCCGCTTGCGCGGCAACTGGAAGGGCGACGCCGCAGAGAGCTTCCACGCCTCGATGGAGTCGGTGGAAAAGGCGATCGAGGAGCTGGCCCGAGGGCTCGACGGCACCAAGGACGTGCTGGTCGAGGCGGCCAACGCGGCGGTCGACGCGTTCAACCTGCTGGTCGAGCTGATCCTCGAGTTCCTGCTCTGGTTCCTCACCGAGGTGATCATCGCGGCGGTGGCCGCGGCGCTGAGCGCCGGCGTCTCGCTGGCCGCCACTGTGGTCCGGGTGCTGGCCCGGCTGGCCACCACCGTGGGTCGGATGGTCAAGATCGTCGCCCGGTTCGCCGAGGTGCTCACCCGCCTCGCCACTCGGTTGGGCAAAGTCGCCGGGCAGCTCCGCGAGTACGCCAACACCGTCATGGAGCTCAAGAAGCGGAAAAAGCAGTACAAGCTGATTACCAAGGGTGGCTGGACGCCGGAGGGGCGTGCCTTCCAGATCGAGAAGTTCAAGACCCTCTTTCCCGGCAAGTTCGTCATCAACCATGTCTCGCCGGTCAACGTCCCCGGCTTCGGCGGCGCACTGCTGGACACCGGTGTGGGCCTGCACGACATCTCCGACGGGCAGAAGGACCGCAATTACCTCGTGGACGGCACGTACAGCGATGACCTGGGCCCGTACACCAAGAGTGTGCAGAATGTCTTCGACTCCATCGTGAACTGAGAGGCAGCCATGACCTTCCCCGCCCTGGACCGCATCGAGGCGCTGGCCCGCAACCTGGACGGTTGGCAGCGGCAGCTCGCCGACCGGATGGCGGAGCTGGAGCAGACCAGCGCCGAGGGGGTGAGCGACTCCGGCCTGGTGCGCGTCACCGCCGCCGCCGACGGGAAGATCGTTTCTGCGGAGCTGAACGCGCGGGCGATGCGACTGGACTCCTACAGCCTGGCCGAGGAGTTCACCGCAGCCGCCAACCGGGCGCAGGAGGCCGCTGCGGCCCAGGTCCGGGAGTTGGTCGGTGAGGTCATCGGGGAACCAGGTGCCGGCCCGCGCCGGCCCGGCGACCACGAGGAGCGCCGATGACGGTCGACGGCAGTCAGGCGCGGTACGTCGAGGGGATCACGCGGCTGCTAGCGGCCGGAGAGCAGGTGCGTGCGGTGGCCCGGGTCCGAGCGGGGGGAGGGCTGACCCCGGCGGCACCCCCGCAGCCGTCGGCGCCACCCATCCCGGGTGGGCCGGGCTTCCTGGGTGCCCTGCTCAACGTGCTGTCGCCGAACATCACCTTCGGTCGGGCGGACGACGCCGTCGACTGGCTCTTCTTCGGCGTCGGAGGTCGAGGCGAACCAGGGAAGCCTTCGCAGGCTTCCCTGCTGCACCACGCCCTGACCGTGACGGCGAAGGGTTCCGGCGTCCGCGACATCGTGCTGGGGGTCACCGACCAGCGGTTGCTGGTCGGCGCGACAGCACCGGTCGGGTTGCTCTCCAGCTCAGCGGCGGACGAACGGGCGCAGGCCGACATCGAGCTGCTCGGGTTGGTGCCGCGCACGGCCGTGACCGCCCGGGTCGGCCGGTACCGGTTGAACTGGAAGCGGCTGCGGATCGACTTTGCCGACGGGTCGTGGTTGTCGTTCCACGTGCCACTGGCTGACTCCGGCCGCCCCCTGCGGGAGGTCGCGGCGGCCCTGTCAGCCGGCTGACCCGCCGACGAGCGGCGCGGGCAGCGGCTCGTGGTGCAGCACCGCCAGCCGGGACACCGCTCGGGTGAGCACCACGTACAACCGGTGCAGCCCACGCGGTTCGGCCGCGACGATCGCGGCCGGCTCGACCACCACCACATGGTCGTACTCCAGGCCCTTGACCAGCGTCGCGGGCACCAGGGTGACCCGCTCCGCGGACGCCACGTCGTCGGCGGTCGCGGTCGCGACACCGGCGTCGGCCAGTGCGGCGCGCAACCCGTCGACCGCGTCGTCCGCGGCGATCACACCGACCGAGCCGTCGTGCGCGAGCGCCGAGCGCACCTCCGCCACCGTCGCCGAGGTCAGGTCGGTCACCGTACGCACGTCCAGGCCGCCGTCGTGCCGTAGCGACTCGGCCAGCGGTACGTCCACAGCGAGCGCCGGAAGGAGCAGGTTCGCGAACGCGACCACCGCGGCTGGCACCCGGAAACCGATCGTCAGCGGGACCACCACGGCGTCCGGCTTGCCCAGGTGGGCGAGGGACTCCTTCCAGTCCGTGGCCGCCCACGGCGCGGTGCCCTGGGCCAGGTCACCGAGGAGGGTGATCGAGCCGTGCTCGCTGCGCCGGGCGATGGCCCGACACTGCATCGGGGAGAGGTCCTGCGCCTCGTCCACCACCACGTGCCCGAACCCGGAGGGTCGTTCCAGCAGCCCGGTCGCCTCGTCGATCAGCACCGCGTCGGCGGCGGTCCAGCGGGTCGCCTTGGGGGTGCGAGCCGGCTTCGCCCAGACGAGCAACGCCTGTTCCGCGTCGCTGAGCAGGCCGTCCGCCGCCGCGGCCAGCCGATCCGGGTCGGAGAGCAGGCTGTGCACCAGCCCTTCCGGGGTGAGTGCCGGCCAGACCGCGTCCAGGAAGTCGACCACCGGGCGGCAGCGGCTCATCCGACGCAGCCAGGCATCACCGGGCGACTCGGCCCGACGGGCCTCGGCCTGCCGTTGCAGCAGGCTCACCACCCGCGCCCGGACGCGCTCCCGGCCGGTGCCGTACGGCAGACCTTCCCGGCGGGTCTCCTCGACGATCCGGTGCAACGGCTCCAGACCGATCCGCCACCGGAACGAACCGTCCGACACGGTGATCGACTCGGTGGGCGTGTCGATCTGTGCCTGCACCGCGCGTTGCAGCACGCTCGCCATGCGTACGTCGTGCTTGAGCGTGGCGACCGTCGGCGCCTCGACCGCCCGAACCGGCACCCTGGAGATCAACTCCTCCACCGTGGCCTGCTCGACCTCGACCTCGCCGAGCGCCGGAAGCACTGCCGCGATGTACGACAGGAACGCCCGGTTGGGTCCGACGATCAGCACACCGGCCCGTCGCAGACGCTCCCGATGCAGGTACAGCAGGTACGCGGCCCGGTGCAGGCCGACAGCCGTCTTGCCGGTCCCCGGTGCTCCCTGCACACAGATCGAGTCGGCCAGGTCGGCCCGGACCAGCTCGTCCTGCTCCGGCTGAATGGTCGCGACGATGTCCCGCATCGGCCCGACGCGCGGTCGTTCGATCTCGGAGGTGAGGATTCGGCTGGTCGTGCCGAGTTCCTCGCCCCGATCCAACCGCTCATCCTCGAAGCTGGTCAGCACGCCGTTGCTGAACCCGAACCGCCGCCGGACGGCCACCCCCTGCGGATCCCGCGCGCTGGCCCGGTAGAACGACCGGGAGACCGGTGCCCGCCAGTCCAGCACCAACGGCTCGCCAAGCTCGTCAGTGACGTGCCGCCGCCCCACGTGGTACCGCCGGCCTTCATGATCACCGCTGCCGCTGCCGCTGCCGCTGCCGCCCTGCGCCGGGCGGCCGTCGGTAGACCCGCTGCTGGTGGCCTCGCTGTCCGCGGTCGCGTTGTCGATGGTTTCGTGGTCCGTGGTTCCGGTGAAGTCGAGGCGACCGAAGAAGAGCGGCGTGGTCGGGTCGTCCGCCAGCTCGGCCACCCGGCGGGCCAGGGTGCGACCCAGCGTCTCGGCCGCGTAGGCGTCGCCGGCAACCTGGTCACCGGTCGAGAAGAGGGCTTCGGCCCGCTCCCGCATCCGGCGTAGCGCTGCCCGCGAGTTTGCGAGGTGCGTGCGTTCGGCGGCCAGATCCGTGTCGAGGTGGGTGTCGAGGTCAAGTGCGGGCATGCTGACGTCCCATCGTTCACATCTGCTGCGCGCTCGCGTGTCCGGGGGCGGATGGCCGGCCGCCCGGCGCGAAGACGTCCGTTCCGGTGCAGATCACCTCGGCCGTCAAGCGGGCTGCAACCCTACGCTCCCCAGCCTGACCGTTCCACCGAATTACCCACGCGACCATCCGTACGAGAGGGCGTGTCGCCGGGCGCGGCGCACGAAAGTGGGCGTGTCGTCGGGTAGCAACGCGCTGCCCCGACGTCAGCGGTCGGCCCGGGTGGTTGATCCCTGTCTCGGGTGGCGACGGCACGTCTGCCGGGTGTCAGCGGCGCCGGTGGTAGAGGTTGCGTCGTGGTGCGCGTAGCGGGTCGAGCCAGCTGGGCGGGAGGAATTCCGGCCGGCTGTCGGGCGCGATGCGGACCAGCCAGTCGCCGCGGTGGATGAGCCGGTGGTGGTAGCCGCAGAGCAGCACGGCATTGCCCAGCGCGGTGGCTCCGCCGTCTGCCCAGTGCCGGACGTGGTGACCGTCGCACCATCGGGGTGGCCGATCACAACCAGGAAAGGCGCAACCGCCGTCGCGCAGCACGAGTGCCCGGCGCAACGGGCCGTTGAAGAGCCGGCGCTGGCGCCCGACGTCCAGAACCTGACTGTCGCCGCCCAGCACCGCCGGCAGCACGCCCGCATCGCAGGCGAGACGGCGGATCGCGCCCGGCGTGAGGGGTGTCCCGGTCTCCAGGGCGCCGGCGCGTACGCCGTTGACCAGCTCGTCCAGCGACACGGTCACGACGAGCTGCGGCCGGTCGCCGCCGTTGTCGGGCAGCTGGCCGGTGCGCAGCGCCAAACGACAGACCTCGCCCAGCGCGTCAGCTCGGCGCTGACCGGGACTGCGGTCGTCGTGCTCGCCGGCCGGGGCGCAGAGCGGGTCGATCGCCTCCCGTAGCAGGCTCGCGGTTTCGGTGTCGAGGTTGCCGCTGAGGCGTACCTGCCCGTCCTGCTGCTCGGAGAGCGTGACGTGCCGACGGGCCACGGCCCGCTCGGTGGCTTTTTCGAGGGCGGCCAGCTCGGCCTGGTCGGCCAGATCCGGTGCGACGTGCGTGAGGACGCGCTCCCCGAGCCGGCTGAGGATGGTCGGATCGAAGCGGTTGGCCCAGCTGACCAGCAGTTGAGTGGCTTTGTCCGCCACCTCCGGACCGGCCTCGGGCGGCAGGGCCGCGATCGTCTCTGCCACCACCCGACCCTGCTCGACGGTCATCGCGCCGCTGAGCAGTGCGTCACGCACCGCCTGCGGTGCCGCGTCGACGGCGGCGGCGAGCTGGACCAACTGGCGGGCGGAGCGACTGGAAAGCCTCAGCCGTTCCCGCAGCCAGACGGACGTGGACGAGGCACCCTGGGCGACCGCGAGGCCGCGAGAGTCGACCTCGCGCACCAGGCCGAGCTGGACGGTAGCCAACCGCTGCGCCAGCACGTGGGTCGCGTCGAGACACGCGAGCAGGTCGTCGTCGGAGAGCGCCCACAGCGAGGTGCCGGCACAGTCGTCGACGGCACCGCCCGCCTGCGCCAACGCCCTCAACATAGACCGAGACTAGAACAGGTGTACGACAGTTTCGGTCCGTGTTGATCGACGCGGAACAACCCAATCCACCCGACATTGCCGGCTCGCTGACCCGAGCTGAGTCGGTCACCGAGGTGGCAGGCTTGGTCGGGGAGAGCGGGGGTGATGGCGGGTCGGGGAGCCGCCCGGGATCATGGGCTCATGACCGAGGCCAGCCCCGATTCCCGTCGGATGACGATCAGTGACCCGCAGGTGATGCGGGCGATGGCTCATCCGGCCCGGATCGCGATCATGGAATACCTGAGTAGCCGGGAGAGCGGTGGGACCGCCACCGAGTGCGCGGAGATCGTCGGGCTGTCGCCGAGCGCGACCAGTTACCACCTGCGCGCGCTGGCGAAGTTCGGCCTGGTCGAGCAGGCGCCGAGTCGCGGGGACGCGCGCGAGCGGCTGTGGCGAGTGCCGAGTGTGAGTGTGTGGGTCGAGGCGGGTCGCGATGCCGGGCCCGAGGCGCGCGCGGCCGAGCAGGCGCTGGTGGAGGCGCATGCCGTTCGGGCCATGGAGCGGACCCGGGACTGGCTGCGGCGCGCCGGGGATGAGCCCGCCGAGTGGTACGACGCCGCGCTCTTCAACGACACATTGCTGCTGCTCACCGCTGAGGAGTTGGCCGAGGTGAACCAGGCGGTCATGACCATGCTGCAGCCGTACCGGGCTCGCCTGCGCCAGGCCGATCCTCCGGCGGGGGCCCGCATGGTCGCCGTGCAGTACCGGGCTGTGCCGCTGGCCTGACTGGACGGTCGCGGTGCGCCGAGCCGCACGCGGGTTGATCGCCGACCGGCCATTCACCGTCGTGGCGGCGGCAGGGGGTTGTGCTGATCAGTTGTGAAGTATTATTTTCGAAGTATGTCCTTCACAACTGAGCCGTCGCGCTGGTCGGACGTCTGGCTCGCCGCCACCGCCCGTGGCACCACGATCTGCGGCGACTTTCTGGCCGCCACCGCGCTCGCGTTGGCGCTCCAGGGCTCCGGCGCCGGAGGGCTTGCCGTGTCGGGGCTGCTGCTCGCGGCCACCCTGCCCCTGGTGGTGCTCGCCCCGCTCACCGGACGGCTCGCCGACCGGGTGGACAGCCGCACCCTGCTGGTCACCGTCGGGCTGGCGCAGGCTGTCATCTGTACGCTGCTCGCCGTCGCCGAGCACCCGGTCCTGGTCGTGGGCCTCGTCGCCCTGCTCGCCTGCGGGCTCGCGGTGACCCAGCCCTGCCTGGCGGCGCTGCTGCCGGCGATGGTCCGCCCGGCCGACCTGCCCCGGGCCAGCGCGATCAGTCAGAACGCCGTCTCCCTCGGCGCGCTCGGCGGGCCGGTGCTGGCCGGCCTGCTGGTGGGGCAGTTCGGCACTCGCGTACCCCTGCTTCTCGATGCCGTGACCTACCTGGCGCTGGTGGTCGCGGGCCTGCTCCTACGGACCCGGCGGGGCGGCCGGCGGCCCGCCGCGGCCGGGCCGGCGGGCGGGGGACGCCCCGCGAACCAGGCCGACCCGAGCGGTACGGGGATGGGCTGGCGGCTGCGCCGTGACCCGCTGATGCTGGTCATGGTGGCCAGCACCGCGGTGGTGATCGCGGCGATCGGCGGCATCAACGTGATCGAGGTCTTCTTCATCCGGGAGACGCTGCACGGTTCGGCGACCACGTACGGCCTGGTGGGAGCGGCATGGATGGCCGGCATGCTGCCCGGCAGCTGGATTGCCGCCCGACTCGCCCGCCGGTTCGACCACGACGGGGCGCTCATCCGTGGGGTGCTGGTGACGCTGGCCATGTGCAGCCTGCTGGTGCTGATCGCCGCGACGGTGCCGACGGCCGCCCTGCTCGTGCCGCTCTGGCTGGTGGCCGGCGCGGCGAACGGCGGCGAGAACGTCTTCGCCAACCTGCTCACCAGCCGCCGGGTGCCGGAGGCGATGCGCGGCCGGGCGTACGCCAGCTACGGCGCTGCGGTGCAGGGTGGCTCGATGGCCGGCTATCTGATCGGTGGGGCGCTGCTCACGGTCGTCCCGCCCCGACCACTGATCGCCGCAGCGGGCGCGGCCGGGCTCGTGGTGGTGTTGGCGTTCGTGCCGGTCGTCGCCCGGGCGGTACGACGGCCGGTGCCGGACGAAGCCCTCCGACATCCCCAGGCCGCTGGCACGGATGCGGGGTTGGCCACTTCGGGCCGGCCCGCCGAGCCGGAGCCGGAGGCCGGGGATACGGTCGGGTCATGGCTGAGCGCATCGCACGCCCGCGGGTCGGGCACATCCAGTTCCTGAACTGTCTGCCGATCTACTGGGGTCTGATGCGCTCCGGCGCCCTGCTCGACGTCGACCTGCACAAGGATTCACCGGACCGGTTGAGCGCTGCGCTGGTCGCCGGCGACCTCGACATCGGCCCGATCACCCTGTTGGAGTACCTGAAGCACGCCGACGAGCTTCTGCTCCTGCCGGACCTGGCGGTGGGCAGCGACGGGCCGGTGCTCTCGGTCAATATGGTCTCCACCCGACCCCTCGCCGAGCTGGACGGCGCCCGGGTGGCGCTCGGCTCGACGTCGCGGACCGGGGTCATGCTGGCTCAACTGCTGCTCACCGAGCAGTACAACGTGCGGCCCGACTACTTCCGTTGCCCGCCGGACCTGACCCAGATGCTGCTGGAGGCCGACGCCGCGGTGCTGATTGGTGACGTGGCGCTGCGGGCGTACTACGAGGCGCCCCAGCGGGGCCTGACCGTCACCGATCTCGGGCAGGCGTGGCGGGAGTGGACCGGCCTGCCGATGGTCTTCGCCGTCTGGGCAGTCCGCCGCGACTTCGCCGCCGCCCATCCGGGCATGGTCAAGGAGGTGCACGAGGCGTTCCTGCGCTCGCGGGACCTCTGCCTGGCCGAGTTGGACCAGGTCGCCGAGGCGGCGGCCCGGTGGGAGACGTTCGACGCGGAGACGCTGGCCACGTACTTCCGGACCCTGGACTTCTCCCTCGGTGACCGTCAGGTCGCCGGGCTGCGGGAGTGGGCCCGGCGGGCTACCGCCATCGGCGAGGCCCCGGCACTGCCGGACGGCGGCCCGGAGTTCTTCGCGGGCTGAGCGGCGGGCGCGGCCCCTGCCAGCCAGCCTGCGCGGGCCAGCTGAGCAGCCGGCCGGGGCCGGCGGGGCTCAGGCACCGGGGCGGAGCAGCGCCTCGGTGATCTTCTCGCAGTTCTTCATGCCGTAGTCGTAGCCCTTGTCGATCGGGTACTTCACCATCACGCCCATCGTCCAGGTGTCGCCGATGGCCAGGCAGTTGATGTGCATCTCCTGCTCCCTGGTCCGGTCGATCCACCCGTTCTTGATGGCGATCTGCTTCTGCTCGGCGGCCGGGAAGGCCTTGCGGATGCCGAAGTCCCCGGCGCCGCGCACGAGCTTCATCTCGTTGAGCAGCCACTTGGTCCACTTCGGCCCGGCAGCGGTGCCGGTGGCGATGCAGTTGCCCAGGCGGGCGGTGTCCCGGGGGGAGAGAGCCGTGCGGCTCCAACCGCGGTCGGGGGCGACGCTGCTGTCGGTCAACTTGCACATGGAGATCAGCCGCTTGATCGAGGCGTCCCGGCCGACCTGGTTGTAGAACTGTTCGGCCCGGGTGTTGTCGCTGTCCCGGATGATCCGCGTCGCGTCGGCGAGCTTCGCGTCGCTCGGGGTCTGACCGGCGTCGGCCGCGCGACGCAGGTAGTCGGCGACGATCCACGACTTGATCATTGAGGCGGTGGTGCTGGTCTCGCCCATGTTCCTGGAGCCGATGATCTGCCCGGTCCGACGGTCCAGCACGCTCCAGGAATACCAGCCCTCGATGTCCAGGTCGAGGTCCTTGGCCGCGAACGGCAGCGGTGCCAGGGAGGGGCTGGGGCTTGGCGACGGCGGGGCCGGCTGGCGGGCGCTGCGGTCGGTGGGTTTGCCGGTGGACCGGTCGTTGGTCGTCGTGCCGGCGTTTCCCCACTTGGCGGCGGCGGACGACTCGAACGGCGACCCGGGCAGCAGCCGCAGCGACACCAGCACCAGGCCGATCAGGATGACCGCGATCGCGACCAGCCGAAGGGGGGACGCGTCAGCGCCCTCGCGCCGGGCGGCCCGACGGTTGCCGGCCATCAGAGTTTCCCGACCGGTTGCTGCGGCACCTTGAGCGCGGCACCCGGCTGCGGGGTGACCAGCTGGGTGGCCACGCTGGCACAGACCTTCGCGCCGTAGTCCAGACCGCTCTTCTGCGGGTAGCGCAGCATCACCGCGAGACTCCACTTGTCGTTGACGGCGAGGCAGTTGACGTGCCAGTTGCCGTCGTAGTTGATCGGGGTCCAGCCGTTCTTGATGCTGACCGGGCCCTGCGCGGTGATCGATTTGGGCAGACCGTCGATGATCCCCCAGCGTCCACCGCCGGAGTCTGGTCTCTGGTCCTTCTTGGCGGTGGTGCCCTTGACCTTGCTCATCTGGTCCAGCACCCATTTGGTCCACTTGGGCCCGGCGGCCTTGCCGTCGGCGATGCAGTCGCCGAGCCGGACCGCGTCGCGGGGGGACATCCGGGTGAAGCTCCAGTAACCGGTGTACGGCTTGACGTTGCCGCGCTTGGTGTCGGTCAGCCCGCAGATCGTGATCGCCCGTTGGATCACCGCGTCGGGCGTGCTGCTGTTGGAGGGCTTGTACGAGCCGCCAGCAGCAGCGTGCACCTTGTTGGCAGCCCCGTCGTTGCTGTCGACGATGGCGACTCGAGCCATCTCCTTCATCGCTGCGGACGGCTCCTTGTTCTTGAGCTGCCGCAGATAGTCGGAGACGATCCACGCCTTGATCATCGACTCGGTGGAGCTGGTCGCGGTCATGTTCGGCGATCCGGAGATCGTGCCCGTCTGCCGGTCCAGCAGCGCCCACGAGAAGAACTCACCCTGGAAGCTCACCGACACGGGTCCGGCCGCCAGCGTGGGCGGCGGCGGCGGGGTGGGCGCGGGCGCGGCGACGGTCGAGGCGGCACCGCCGCCTCCGCCTCCGCTGCTGTCGCCGTCGGAGAGGCGGGCGTACGCGGCGGGGACCAGTAGGACGCCGCCGAGCAGGACCGCCGTGATGGCGAGCACCATGGTCACGCGAGATCGCATGAGTGGGTGAGCTCCAGGTGTCAGGGCCGGGGGGACCGGCTTGTTGTCCGGACAAACCGGCTGATCGCCAAGGCCGGGGGAGGTGGCCTCTGTCGTACGGCGATCGTTTGAAGCCGATCGGTGTGACGGCGGAAAGTCTACGTCCGGTTGCCGGACCCGCCAGAGTCCGACACCAGGCACGTCGCCATAAAGACGCGATATGGGACCGGTATGCGGTTCTTGCGGGGATTCACCTTTGTTTCGTGGCCCAAGTCACTGCGACGTCCGGCGATCCAGGTGACGCAAAGCGCTCATTCCGTTACGGATGGGATCCTCGGATTCCTGTTACACCCCCTGGTGCAACGTGGCGCAAGCTGTAACACTTAGCGTCATGTATGGCAACGACTTCTCCGCCCCGAACGGCACCCCGGACGACGCCCCCGGTAGCGGCCTGCTGGGTGAGGTCGAGGCCGCCGAGGCCGAGCTTCGCGCGGCGGCAGCGCGCGGACGGCGTGGCGGCCCAGCCCCGGACGAGGACCTGGCGGCGTACTTCGCCGAGGTGGTCGACGCCGAGCAGAAGATCGAGCCACGCGACTGGATGCCCGACGCGTACCGCCGGACGCTGATCCGGCAGATCGCGCAGCACGCCCACTCCGAGATCATCGGCATGCAGCCGGAGGGCAACTGGATCAGCCGGGCGCCGTCACTCAAGCGCAAGGCGATCCTGCTGGCCAAGGTGCAGGACGAGGCGGGCCACGGCCTCTACCTCTACGCCGCCGCCGAGACCCTCGGCATCAGCCGCGACGAGCTGGTCCGGCTGCTGCTCGACGGGCGACAGAAATACAGCTCGATCTTCAACTACCCCACCCTGAGCTGGGCCGACGTGGGCGCGATCGGTTGGCTGGTGGACGGCGCGGCGATCGTCAACCAGGTGCCGCTGTGCCGCTGCTCCTACGGCCCGTACGCCCGGGCGATGATCCGGGTCTGCAAGGAGGAGTCGTTCCACCAGCGGCAGGGCTACGAGATCCTGCACACCCTGGCGCACGGCACCCCGGGGCAGCAGGCGATGGCTCAGGACGCGGTGGACCGCTGGTGGTACCCGTCGCTGGCCATGTTCGGCCCGCCGGACGGCGACTCCACGCACTCCGGTCAGTCGATGGCCTGGAAGATCAAGCGCTTCTCGAACGACGACCTGCGGCAGCGTTTCGTCGACATGTGCGTCCAGCAGGCCGAGATCCTCGGGCTGCGCATCCCCGATCCGGATCTGCGCTGGAACGAGGAACGGCAGGCTCACGACTACACCCAGCCGGACTACGACGAGCTGATGCGGGTCATCTCCGGCGACGGGCCGTGCAACCGGGAACGGATCGCCCACCGCCGGGCCGCACACGCCGACGGCGCATGGGTACGGGAGGCCGCCACGGCGTACGCCGCGAAGCGGGCAGAACAGCGGGAGAAGGTAGCGGCATGACGGATCACTCGCCTCTGTGGGAGGTCTTCGTGCGGGCGCGGCGCGGGCTGTCGCACACCCACGTCGGCAGCCTGCACGCCCCCGACGCCGAGCTGGCCCTGCGCAACGCCCGGGACCTCTACACCCGTCGCCAGGAGGGCGTGTCGATCTGGGTGGTGCCGGCCGGCGCGATCACCGCGTCCAGCCCGGACGAGAAGGACGCCTTCTTCGACCCGGCCGCCGACAAGGTCTACCGCCACCCCACCTTCTACGAGGTGCCGGACGGGGTGGCCCACCTGTGAATGGACCCTTTGACTTCGCCCTCGGCCTCGGCGACGACGCGTTGATCGCCGCGCAGCGCCTGGCCGAGTGGACCACCCGCGCCCCGGAGATGGAAGAGGACGTGGCGCTGGCCAACATCGCCCTCGACCAGCTCGGCGCGGCCCGCCTGCTGCTGTCGTACGCGGGCGAGCTGGAGAGCGCGGGCCGGGACGAGGACGCGTTGGCGTACCTGCGCGACGACCGCGAGTTCCGTAATGCGCTCCTGGTCGAGCTGCCCAACGGCGACTTCGCGGTGACGATGGCGAAGCTGTTCTTCCTGGCGGCGTACCAGTTGCCGCTGTACACGGCATTGGCCGGCTGCGCGGACGAGCGGTTGGCCGCGATCGGCGCGAAGGCGCGCAAGGAGTCGGCGTACCACCTCGACCACGGCGCGCTGTGGGTGAAGCGGCTCGGCGACGGCACCGAGGAGTCGCACCGTCGCATGCAGGCCGCCGTCGACCAGGTGTGGCCGTACACCCATGAGCTGTTCGCCGCGGACCCGGCGGCGCCGGTCGACCCGGCCACCCTGCGGCCGGCGTTCGACGAGACCGTCGGCGCGGTGCTGGCGGAGGCGACGCTCACCCTGCCGGGAAGCGGCTGGGCGCCGGCCGGTGGACGAACCGGCGTGCACACCGAGCACCTGGCCTACCTGCTCGCCGAGATGCAGGTGCTGCACCGCGCCCACCCCGGAGCGCAGTGGTGAACCCCAGGGAGGCGGCCGCGTCGGTGGTGGACCCGGAGATCCGGGTGATCACCATCGACGAGCTGGGCATCCTGCGGGCGGTCGAGGAGGATCCGGCCAGTGGTCGGGTCACCGTCACCATCACCCCGACCTACACCGGCTGCCCGGCGATGGACGTGATCCGGGCCGACATCCGCCGCGCGCTCGCGGTCGCGGGCCACGCCGACGCCGAGGTGCGCACGGTCTTCAGCCCACCGTGGAGCACCGACTGGATCTCCGATGGTGGGCGGGCCAAGCTGGCCGCCGCCGGGATCGCCCCGCCGGCCCCGGTGCCGGCCGCCGGCGTGGTGTCGTTGACCCTCGCGGTCCGCTGCCCGCAGTGCGGTTCGCCGGAGACCGAGCAGGTCAGCCGGTTCGGCTCCACCGCGTGCAAGGCGCTGTGGCGTTGCCGTTCCTGCTCCGAACCCTTCGACCACCTGAAGGCGCTGTGACTGTCACCATCACCCGCCCGGTCCGTCGCCGGCCGGCCTTCCACCCGTTGTCGGTCGCGGCCGTCGACCGGCTCACCGACGACTCCGTGGCGGTCACGTTCGCCGTACCGGAGGAGTTGCGGGACACGTTCGCGTTCCGGGCGGGCCAGCACCTCACGGTGCGGCGGGTGGCTGAGGACGGCTCGGACGTGCGCCGGTCGTATTCGATCTGCTCCACTCCCGACGACCTGACCCGGCGCGGCCGGTTGCGGATCGGGGTGCGGGAGATCCCCGGCGGCGCGTTCTCGGCGTTCGCCTGCGGGGCGCTGCGCGGCGGCGACACGGTCGAGGTGCTGCCGCCGCTGGGCACCTTCACGACGGCCTTCGCGCCGGACCGGGTTCGCCACTACGGCGCGGTCGTCGCCGGCTCCGGCATCACACCGGTGCTCGGGCTGGTCGCGACCGCCCTGGCCGTCGAGCCGGCCAGCACGTTCACCCTGGTGTACGGCAACCGCACGGCGAACACTGTGATGTTCGCCGAGGAGCTGGCCGACCTGAAGGACCGCTATCCCACCCGGCTGCACCTGGTGCACGTGCTGTCCCGGGAGCAGGGCGAGTCACCACTGCTCTCCGGGCGCATCGACGCCGAGAGGCTGGGCCAGTTGCTGGGCAGCATCGTGCCGGGCGACCTGGTCGAGGAATGGTTCCTCTGCGGCCCGTACGGCATGGTGGTCGACGTCCGGGACGTGCTGACCGCGCGCGGGCTTCCCGAGTCGGCGGTGCGTACCGAACTGTTCCACGTCGACGCGCCTCCGGAGCCGGTCCGCCGGCCCACCGACCAGGTGGGCGCCGGGGCCGAGGTGACCATCGTGCTGGACGGCCGCTCGTCGAGCTTCACGATGGGTCGCGAGGAGCGGGTGCTGGACGCCGCGCTGAAGGTTCGCGGCGAGCTGCCGTACGCCTGCAAGGGTGGTGTCTGCTCGACCTGCAAGGCGAAGGTCGTGGACGGTGCCGTCACGATGGCCCGCAACTACGCCCTGGAGCCCGACGAGCTGGCCGCCGGTTACGTCCTGACCTGCCAGTCCAGCCCGACGACCGACAAGCTCACTGTCGACTACGACGCATGACGACGCCGAACGACGGGGTCGCCTTGCGTAGATCTTGGACAGTTTCCGTTCGGCGGGCGGGCTCAACTGGTGGTTGCAACACCGAGTAGCTGGGTCATCTTCTCACCTGGGGTGGCCCAGCCCAGGGTCATGCGGGGGCGGTCGTTGAGTTCGTCGGCGACGTGGTCGAGGCCGGCCTGGTCGATGGTGGTGAAGTCGAATTTGCCTTTGGGGAAGTACTGGCGCAGCAGTCCGTTGGTGTTCTCGTTGCTGCCGCGTTGCCAGGGGCTGTGTGGGTCGCAGAAGTAGACCGGGCAGTCGGTGGCGATGGTGAAGTCACGGTGCCGGGCCATCTCGACGCCCTGGTCCCAGGTCAGCGAGGCCCGTAACCGTTGCGGGAGCCAGGTCATCGCGGCGGCCAGTTGGGACACGACGTGCTCGGAGACCTTGCCCTCAGGCAGCCCGACCAGGATCACGAACCGGGTAGCGCGTTCCACCAACGTGGCGATCGCGGAACCACCACGCCCGCCCCGACGGACGCCTTCGAGCAGGTCACCTTCCCAGTGCCCGGGCACCGCCCGGTCAGCGACCTCAGCTGGCCGGTCAGCGATACGCAGGTTCACCCAGGGCCTAGCCGAGCGCACCGCCCCGGCCGGCGCGGCCCGACGGCGGCGAGCGGCCCGACCCGACCGCAACGCCACCTGCCGCGTCAACTCCGCGCGCAGGTTGCCCCGCGCCTGCAGATAGATCGCCTGGTAAATCGTCTCGTGCGACACCCACATCTCCGGCATGTCCGGGAACTGCGCCCGCAGCCGGGCACTGATCTGCTGCGGCGAACGACGTCGACGCAGCATATCCAGCACCACCTGACGCAACGGCCCGTCAACAGCCAACCGCGCCACCCGCCCGCAGCGGTTATGCCGCAGAAACGACGCCCACTGCGCCATCAACGGCTGATACCGCTGCCCATAACGCTCGAACCGACCCACCTCCCGCGAGATCGTCGACACCGACCGCCCCAACCTTCGCGCGATCGACCGCAACGACTCACTCGCAGCCCGACCCAACCCGATCTGCTCCCGCTCAAACGGACTCAACCTCGACGCCATAACCACCCCAACGAACATCACGGAAGGGTGTTGCAACCACCAGTTGAGCCCGCCGCGCTGACGGAAACTGTCCAAGATCTTGGCCCTCCGGACAGCTCTCAGACGCTGGGGTGCACGTCACGGGAGGCGGAGCGGAATGCCGGGCGCTGGGCGGGCGACGTAGGCTCGGGGTGTGACGGTGAGCCGGGAGATCGACGACATCCTGCAGCGTGGCGCGGACGGCGGGCGGATCACGCCCGAGGAGGCGCTGCTGCTCTACACCGAGGCGCCCTTCCACGCGTTGGGCGAGGCGGCGGACGCGGTGCGCCGGCGGCGCTACCCGGACAACGTCGTCACGTACCTGATCGACCGCAACATCAACTACACGAACGTCTGCGTGACGGCGTGCAAGTTCTGCGCGTTCTACCGCGCTCCCAAGCACAAGGAAGGGTGGACCCACCCGACCGAGGAGATCCTGCGCCGGTGCGGCGAAGCGGTCGAGCTGGGCGCGACCCAGGTGATGCTCCAGGGCGGGCACCACCCGGACTATGGCGTGGAGTACTACGAGGAGTTGTTCTCCTCGGTCAAGCAGGCATACCCGCAGCTGGTCATCCACTCGATCGGCCCCAGCGAGATCCTGCACATGGCGAAGGTCTCCGGTGTGAGCCTGGACGAGGCGATCGCCCGGATCAAGACGGCCGGTCTGGACTCGATCGCCGGCGCCGGCGCGGAGATGCTGCCGGAGCGGCCGCGAAAGGCCATCGCGCCGCTCAAGGAGTCGGGCGAGCGCTGGCTGGAGGTCATGGAGCTGGCCCACCGGCAGGGCATCGAGTCGACCGCCACCATGATGATGGGCACCGGTGAGACGCACGCCGAGCGGATCGAGCACCTGCGCATGATCCGTGACGTGCAGGACCGCACCGGCGGTTTCCGGTCCTTCATTCCGTGGACGTACCAGCCGGAGAACAACCACCTCAAGGGCCGCACCCAGGCGACCACGCTGGAATACCTGCGGCTGGTCGCGGTGGCCCGGCTCTTCTTCGAGACCGTGCCGCACCTCCAGGCGTCCTGGCTGACCACGGGCAAGGACGTCGGGCAGCTCTCGCTGCACATGGGCGTGGACGACCTCGGCTCGATCATGCTGGAGGAGAACGTCATCTCCTCCGCCGGTGCCCGGCACCGCTCCAACCTGCACGAGCTGATCGGCATGATCCGCTCGGCGGACCGGATCCCCGCGCAGCGGGACACCCTCTACAACCGGCTCGCCGTGCACCACACGCCGGCCGACGACCCGACCGACGAGCGGGTGGTCTCACACTTCTCCTCGATCGCGCTGCCCGGTGGCGGGGCGGGCAAATCCCTGCCGCTGGTCGAGGTCAACTGACGCGGATCGGCGTCCGGCCGTTCGGCTGACCGAGGCTCATGCTCTCGCCTGGTCGGGTCGGCGGTACGGGTGGTCCCCGTCGCCGCAGCGTCAGGCTGTTCGTCGCGGGGGTGGTGGAGATGATCGTCGACGGCTAGCGTCGCGCCTCGTATCCGTTGCCACAGTCGGCCGCCGAGAACGGCGCGACCGTGCTGGTGGCGGATGGTCTGATGGCCGTGGGCTGTCCTCCATCGGCCCGCTGAGGGTCGTTCATATAACGCACGGCGGTACGGGCGGGATGGGTGACCATCCCGCCCGTACCGTCTGCCCAGCTCGGGCCGGATGGATGAAAACGCCCTCCCCAGCTGGCGTAAGAGATCGACCTTCGATAGCGTCCGCTCCGTTCCGCAACCATTCTTCTTCCCTACCCCCGGGGGACTGATGACAGCGTTCCACCGCTCGGCCCTGGCGCGCGCCGGCGTTGTGGCTCTGCTCGCGGCAGGTGGCCTGGCCACCGTGGCCGCCCCGGCGCAGGCCGCCGACCAGGCCGACCTGGCGCTGGTGCCGCTCAGCTACGAGCTGGCCAAGGGCGTCAAGGCGGCCAAGGCCAAGCCGTTCAAGTTCCTGGTCGACAACACCCGGAGCACGGTCGCCGCCAAGGGCGTCAGCTACACCGTGGACACCAGCAACCTGCGCAAGGGCCGGGTCGGGGTCTTGGTGCCCGACGGTTGCCAGGTGAAGGGCAGGACCTTCACCTGCCAGCTCGGCGACGTGGCCGCCGGCACCAGCGAAGACTTCGGCATCCCGCTCTTCTCCACCGGTGGCCGCGGTGAGGCCGGCACGCTGGTGGTCACCATCAAATCGGCCACCGCCGACCCCAACCGCGAGGACAACACGGTCGAGCACGACATCACCGTCGCGAAGCCCGGCTACGACCTGACCAGCTGGGTGCAGGACGTCAACGCGAACGTGGTGGTGAACGGCGTCCAGGGCGACGACCCCGACCTCAGGCCGGTCCGGCGCGGCGAGACGGTGCCACTGGACTGGGCGGTCTACAACGACGGCAGCCGCAAGGCCACCGGCCTGTCCTACGTGCTCACGCTCCCGGCCGGGGTCACCTTCGCCACCCTGCCGGACACCTGCGTCGCGCAGACCTTCGGCGGCGTCGCCCAGGCGCTCTGCCAGGACGACGGCGCGGTGATCAAGCCCGGTGAGTACTACACGGCGGACATCAAGGTGACGGTCGGCACGAACGTCACCGAGCCGGTGCTGCGCGTTGGTGAGCTGGTCGCGCATGGTCTGGACGCGGCGACGGGCCAGCCCGAGGAGGAGCCGGAGCCGGCGACCAGCGCCCAGCGGAAGGCCTTCACCGAGGTCGACGAGGGTGACAACCAGGCGATCTTCGACGTCTTCGTCGACCTGACCACCCAGCCGTCCCCGACCCCCACGCCGACGCCCACCGCGACCCCGACGCCCACCGCCACGCCGACGCCGGACGGCACGCCGAGCCCGAGCGGCACGACGACGCCCGGCACGACCACGTCGCCGGCCGCCGGTGGCGGTGGCGCCGGCGGTGGTGGGTTGCCGGTGACCGGTGTGCAGGTCGGCCTGATCGGCGGCATCGGCGCGATCATCCTGCTCGTGGGCGGGGCGCTGCTGGTGCTCTCCCGTCGGCGCAAGGTCGTCCTGGTCGCTCCGGGCGACGAGAAGTCGACCGACTGATGACACCGCGCCGCTGACCCGAGGCGCTTCGACACGAGGCGCAACGGCGGCGGACCTGGCACGACGCGAGGGCGGGGTGGGCGACCACCCCGCCCTTTCGCGTACCCGTGCGACGGCACCGCACCCAGCTGGCGGCGCTCGTCGGCCGGCTGGCAGAGTGGAGGGGTGAGCCGTACCCCGCAGGGCCAGCGAGCCAGTCTGGACAAGCAGCCGCACGAGGTCGCCGCGATGTTCGACGGCGTGGCGGAGCGTTACGACCTGACCAACACGGTGATCTCGCTGGGTCAGGATCGCTCGTGGCGTCGCTCCACCCGGGCGGCGCTGGGGCTGCGGCCGGGTGAGCGGGTGCTGGACGTGGGCGCGGGCACCGGCGTCTCGACGCGGGAGCTGGCGCAGTCCGGGGCGTACGCGGTGGGCGCCGACCTGTCGTTGGGCATGCTGTACGCCGGCAAGCGGGCCCGCCCCGAGGTGCCGCTGCTGGCCGGCGACGCGCTGCGGTTGCCGTTCGCCGACGCCAGCTTCGACGCGGTGACCATCTCCTTCGCGCTGCGCAACGTCAACGACACCGACGCGGCCCTGCGTGAGCTGGCCCGGGTCACCCGGCCGGGCGGGCGACTTGTGGTCTGCGAGTTCAGCACCCCGGTCAACCCGGCCTTCCGGACGGTCTACCTGTCGTACCTGATGCGGTCGCTGCCGGTGGTCGCCCGAGCGGTGTCGAGCAACCCCGAGGCGTACGTCTATCTCGCCGAGTCGGTCCGGGCCTGGCCGGCGCAGGCCGCGCTTGCCGGGCGAATCGCCGCAGCCGGGTGGGGACGAGTGGCGTGGCGCAACCTGACCGGTGGTGTGGTTGCCCTGCATCGGGGCATCCGCGAGTAGTCCGCGATCGACACGGGACGGCACGGACATTATTCAGGTTTCGTGAATATCGGTCTTTAGTCCACTTTGCCCCGTACGCTCGATCGCATGACCGGAGCAGACCCGGCGGACCCGGTGGCCGCCACCGACGACGACGCGGCCGAACTCATCGCGCAGTTGCGCGCGTTGGCCGGAGCCGACCCGGTGGAGGTCCGGCTGGTGGTCGCCGAGGTGTTGGCGGCACTGGACCGGGCGGCGGGTGGCGCGCTCCGTGAGCATCTGCCCGAGACAATCCGGGTCGATGCGGGGCTGGACGCCTCCAGCTCGGCCTGACACCTGACTGCTGTGGACGGTCGGGGACTGTCACATCGGCGAGTTAGGTACCCCTGATCCTGCGCTGGTATGACGCCGGTCATACACTCGTCCCGTCTGGCTTGTGAAGCATTTCACGAGCGTGCGGGAGGAGGCGCGAATGACCCCGGTGGAACACGACGCCGACGTCATTGTCGTGGGCGCCGGTCCCGGTGGATCAGCTACTGCGTACCACCTGGCCCGGCACGGCGTACGGGTGCTGTTGTTGGAGAAGACCGAGTTCCCGCGGGAGAAGGTCTGCGGCGACGGGTTGACCCCGCGCGCCGTCCGTCAGCTCATCCGGATGGGTGTGGACACCTCGCCCGAGGCGGGCTGGCTGCACAACCGCGGCCTGCGCGTCATCGGTGGCGGGGTGCGCCTGGAACTGGACTGGCCGGAGCTCGCGAGCTTCCCCAACTACGGCCTGGTGCGTACGAGACTGGACTTCGACGACCTGCTCGCACGGCAGGCGGTGGCCGCCGGTGCCAAGCTGCGGACCAACGTCAACGTGCTGGGCCCGGTGCTCGACGGCGACGGCCGGGTCACCGGCGTCGAGGCGGAGGTCGGGCCGGGCAAGGAGCCGACCACCTTCCACGCCCCGCTGGTCGTCGCGGCGGACGGGGTCTCCGGCCGCTTCCCGCTCGCGCTCGGGCTGGCCAAGCGGGAGGACCGGCCGATCGGCGTGGCCGTCCGCCGCTACTACCGCTCGCCGGCCAAGCACGACGACAACTACCTGGAGTCCTGGCTGGAGTTGCGCAGCAAGGACAGCGGCGACAACCTGCTGCCCGGGTACGGCTGGATCTTCGGCCTGGGTGACGGTCGGGTCAACGTCGGTCTCGGCGTGCTCAACTCGTCCTCGGCGTTCGGCAAGACCAACTACCGCCGGCTGCTCACCGACTGGCTCGCCAACACCCCCGAGGACTGGGGGATGACCGACGAGACCAACGCCGACGGCCCGATCCTCGGCGCCGCGCTGCCGATGGGCTTCAACCGGGTGCCGCACTACACCCGTGGCGTGCTGCTGGTCGGTGACTCGGGCGGCATGGTCAACCCGTTCAACGGCGAAGGCATCGCGTACGCGATGGAGTCCGGCGAACTGGCCGCGGAGGCCATCGTCCAGGCCCTGGCCCGGCCGGCCGGCCCGGAGCGGGAGCGGGCGCTGATGGCGTACCCGAACGAGCTGAAGGCCCGACTCGGCGGTTACTACCGGTTGGGCGGCATCTTCGTGAAACTGATCGGCCGCCCGGAGATCATGCGGATCGCCACCAAACACGGCATGCCGCACCCGACGCTGATGCGTTTCGTCCTCAAGCTGTTGGCCAACCTGACCGACCCGCGTGGCGGGGATGCGATGGACCGGGTCATCAACGCGATGACGAAGGCAGCTCCAGCCGTATAAGTAGGACGGCATCGGTGCTGGTCACAGCCCCGACGCCGACAAAGATCGACCCCCGCCGACTGCCACTGCGAGGGACGTGAATAGTGTGATTTTCGTCAAGCACCGAGGGCAGGGAAGGACGAGCAGGAGAAAACGATGTCGCTCTCGCCTTACGCACCGATCATCGGGCTGTTCGCCCTCGCCGCGGCGTTCTCGCTGTTTTCCGTCGGCGCCGCCCGCTTCGCGGGTCCCCGTCGCTACAACAAGGCCAAACTCGAGGCTTACGAGTGCGGCATCGAGCCCAGCCCGCAGCCGGTCGGCGGCGGCCGGTTCCCGATCAAGTTCTACCTGACGGCGATGCTCTTCATCGTCTTCGACATCGAGATCATCTTCCTCTACCCCTGGGCGGTCTCGTTCGACGCTCTGCCGATCTTCGGCTTCGTGGAGATGGTCCTGTTCATCGTCGCGGTCTTCGTTGCGTACGCCTACGTGTGGCGGCGCGGCGGCCTGGACTGGGACTGAGGAAGGAACGTCAGATGGGCATCGAGGAGAAGCTTCCCGCCGGCGTCCTGCTCACCTCGGTGGAGAAGCTGGTCAACTGGTCCCGGAAGTCGTCCGTGTGGGGCGCTACCTTCGGCCTGGCCTGCTGCGCCATCGAGATGATGGCAGCCGGTGGTCCGCACTACGACATGGGCCGCTGGGGCATGGAGGTCTTCCGGGCGTCGCCCCGGCAGGCCGACCTGATGATCGTGGCCGGCCGCGTGAGTCAGAAGATGGCCCCGGTTCTGCGCCAGATCTACGACCAGATGGCCGAGCCCCGCTGGGTGCTCTCGATGGGCGTCTGCGCCAGCAGCGGCGGCATGTTCAACAACTACGCGATCGTGCAGGGCGTCGACCACGTGGTGCCGGTCGACATGTACCTGCCGGGCTGCCCGCCCCGGCCGGAGATGCTCATCGACGCGATCCTCAAGCTCCGCGAGAAGATCATGTATGAGCCGCTGGGCCCGAACGGCCGCAAGATGCTGGCTGCCCGCCAGGAGCGCGGCGACGTTCCGATCGTGCCCTACGGCTCCATGCCCTCCTCGTACCGCAGCGACAAGGCCCGGCGTGCCGAGTGGACACGGGCGGTCCGCGAGGGCCGCGAGGAGCAGTTGCGGATCGAGAACTGGATGAACGCTCAGAACCACCTCCACCCGCAGGCAGGCCCCAAATGACCTCACCCACGGACAAGCCCAACGACGGCGGCGTACCGCTGCCGGTGGTGCCGGCAGGCGCCACCAGTGGTGCCCCCGCCGAGTTCCCGCCGGCCAGCCCGGCCGGGCGCGGGATGTTCGGCAACCAGGGCACCGGCGACGTGTCCGGCTACGGCGGCCTGGTCCGCCAGCGCCAGCCCATCGAGGAGGCGTCCCGTCCGTACGGGAGCTACTTCGACGAGGTCCGCGACGCGTTGGAGGAGGCCTACCCGGCCTTCGGCGACGCGATCGAGAAGGTCGTGGTCGACCGGGGTGAGCTGACGCTGCACATCCGCCCGGAACGGATCGCCGAGGTCTGCCAGGTGATGCGCGACGACCTGGCGCTGCGGTTCGAGCTTTGTTCGTCGGTGTCCGGCGCGGACTACCTGGGCGCCGACGAGCGGCGGCTGCACGTGGTCTACCTGCTCACCTCGATGACGTACCGCCGGCGGGTCCGGCTGGAGGCCGCGGTCTCCGTCGAGGCCCCGCACCTGCCCAGCGTGACCGCCATCTACCCGACGGCGGACTGGCAGGAGCGCGAGGCGTACGACATGTTCGGCATCGTCTTCGACGGCCACCCCAACCTGACCAGGATCCTCATGCCGGACGACTGGGAGGGCCACCCGCAGCGCAAGGACTACCCGCTCGGCGGTGTGCCCGTCGAGTACAAGGGCGCGGAGATCCAGCCGCCGAACGAGCGGAGGTCGTACCAGTGACGACGTCGAACTACGCCAGCGAGCGCGAGACCGACGAGGGTCGGGTCTTCACCGTCACCGGTGGGGACTGGGACACCATCGTCTCGGGCACCGACCCGATCAACGACGAGCGGATCGTCGTCAACATGGGTCCGCAGCACCCGTCCACGCACGGGGTGCTGCGGCTGATCCTGGAGCTGGAGGGCGAGACGGTCCGCGAGGCCCGTTCCGTCGTCGGCTACCTGCACACCGGCATCGAGAAGAACCTCGAATACCGCAACTGGGTTCAGGGCTCGACGTTCGTGACCCGGATGGACTACCTCGCCCCGATCTTCAACGAGACGGCGTACGCCCTCGCCGTCGAGAAGCTGCTCGGCATCACCGACGACATCACCGAGCGGGCCACCACCATCCGCGTGCTGATGATGGAGCTCAACCGGATCTCGTCGCACCTGGTCTGGCTGGCCACCACCGGCATGGAGCTGGGCGCGATCTCGATCATGCTGTACGGCTTCCGCGAGCGGGAGTACATCCTCGACATTTTCGAGACCATCACCGGTCTGCGGATGAACCACGCGTACGTCCGGCCGGGCGGTGTGGCGCAGGACGTGCCGGACGAGGCGATCGTCAAGATCCGCGAGTTCCTCAAGATGATGCCGAAGAAGCTCAAGGAGTACGAGGACCTGCTCTCCGGCCAGCCGATCTGGACCGAGCGGACGAAGAACGTCGCGGTGCTGGACGTGACCGGCTGCGTGGCCCTCGGCATCACCGGGCCGGTGCTGCGCTCCGCCGGTCTCGCCTGGGACCTGCGCAAGACCATGCCGTACTGCGGTTACGAGAACTACGAGTTCGACGTGCCGACCCACCCCGACGGTGACGTGTGGGGCCGCTACCAGGTCCGGCTCGCCGAGATCCGGGAGTCGATGAAGCTGGTCGAGCAGGCCCTGGACCGGCTCCGCCCGGGTCCGGTGATGGTCGCCGACCGCAAGATCGCCTGGCCGGCGCAGCTGGCCATCGGCGTGGACGGCATGGGCAACTCGCTGGAGCACGTAGCGAAGATCATGGGTCAGTCGATGGAGTCGCTGATCCACCACTTCAAGCTTGTGACCGAGGGCTTCCGGGTTCCGCCGGGCCAGGTGTACGTCGCGATCGAGGCTCCCCGGGGCGAGTTGGGCGTGCACGCGGTCTCCGACGGTGGCACCCGGCCGTACCGGGTGCACTACCGCGAGCCCAGCTTCGTCAACCTCCAGGCCCTCCCGGCGATGGCCGAGGGCGGTCTGATCGCCGACGTGATCGCCGGCGGCGCCTCGTTGGACCCGGTGATGGGTGGTTGTGACCGATGAGTGTTTTCACTGACGAGACCCGGGAGCGGGCGCGCGAGATCATCGCCCGCTACCCGGCGGACCGGTCCCGCTCGGCGTTGCTGCCGCTGCTGCACCTGGTGCAGGCCGAGGAGGGGTACGTCTCCCCGGCCGGGGTCACGTTCTGCGCCGAGGTCCTGGGGCTGAACAAGGCCCAGGTCGGCGCGGTGGCGACCTTCTACACGATGTACAAGCGCAAGCCGACCGGTGACTTCCTGGTCAGCGTCTGCACCAACACCATGTGCAACGTGCTCGGTGGCCAGGAGGTCTACGACACCCTGTCCGAGCACCTGGGCGTCGGGCACGACGAGACGACCGCCGACGGCACGATCACGCTGGAGCACGCCGAGTGCCTGGCGGCGTGCGACTACGGCCCGGTGATGACTGTCAACTACGACTTCTTCGACGGCGTGGACGCGTCCACGGCGGTCGGTGTCGTCGACGAGCTGCGGGCGGGCGGGCGGCCGATGCCGACCCGCGGTGCCCGGCTCTGCACCCTCAAGGAAATGGCGGTGCAGCTCGCCGGTTTCGCCGACGAGCGCGAGGGCGCGGTCGCCGACGGTGGGCCGGGTGAGCCCACCCTGCGCGGGCTGCGGCTGGCGCAGGAGCACGGCGTCTCGGTGCCGGGCTTCGACCCGAACACCCCGATCCGCAGCAAGGCCGAGGCCGACAAGGCCGCCGCTGAGGCGAAGGCGAAGGCGGAGGCCGCCAAGCCGGCGCCCGTCGAGGCCAGCGCGGCACCGGTCAAGGGTGGCGACGGGGCGTCCGCCCCGACGGGGGCGGCCGGGGTCGGCGAGCCGGCGAAGCCGGCGGACGCCACTGGGCCGGCGGAGGCCAGTGGCAGCACCACCCGGGACGTCAAGGCACCGGACGACAAGTCGCCGCAGGTGCGTACCGCCGAGACCCGGCAGCCGGACGCGGGCACGGCGGTGCCGGACGCCCCTGGCACCAAGGTCCCGACGGACGGCACCGGCACCGCGCCCGAGGCTGGCGACGCACGGTCGGCCGAGGCCGCCGGTGTGGCGGCCAACGCGCCGGCCGGTGACGGCAAGCCCGCCGGCGACGAGGCCGGGGCGCAGGAGCGCAACCTCACCGAAGCGAAGGCTGGCACGGACGCCGACGGCGCCGGACCGGCGGACGCGAACGAAACGGGGGCCCAGAAGTGACCACTCCCCGCCCGGAGACCGTGGCCAAGCTGACGCCGGTGCTGACCAAGCGCTGGCTGTCGCCGGACGCCTGGCGTATCGGCACGTACGAGCAACTGGACGGCTACGCCGCACTGCGCAAGGCGCTCAAGGCCCACCCGGACGACCTGATCCAGCTGATCAAGGACTCGGGGCTGCGCGGCCGGGGTGGCGCCGGCTTCCCCACCGGTCTCAAGTGGGGCTTCATCCCGCAGGGCGACGGCAAGCCGCACTACCTGGTGGTCAACGCCGACGAGGGCGAGCCGGGCACCTGCAAGGACCTGCCGCTGATGACCCACGACCCGCACGCGCTGGTCGAGGGCGTGATCATCGCGTCGTACGCGATCCGGGCCAACCGCGCCTACATCTACATCCGGGGCGAGGCGGTGCACGCCGCGCGTCGGCTGCGCAACGCGGTCCAGGAGGCGTACGACAAGGGCTACCTCGGCCGGAACATCCTGCGCAGCGGCTACGACCTGGAGCTGGTGGTGCACTCCGGCGCCGGGGCGTACATCTGCGGCGAGGAGACGGCGCTGCTGGACTCGCTGGAAGGCTTCCGGGGGCAGCCCCGGCTGCGCCCGCCGTTCCCGGCCACCCACGGCCTGTACGCGAGCCCGACGGTGGTGAACAACGTCGGCACCATCGCCAGCGTGCCGCCGATCGTGCTCGGCGGGGCCGACTGGTGGAAGAGCATGGGCACCGAGAAGTCCTCCGGGCCGATGATCTATTCGCTGTCCGGTCGGATCGTCAACCCGGGCCAGTACGAGTGCTCGATGGGTGTCACGCTGCGCGAGCTGCTGGAGCTCGCCGGTGGCATGCAGCCGGGGCACAACCTGCGGTTCTGGACCCCGGGCGGCTCGTCCACCCCGCTGCTCGCCGCCGAGCACCTGGACGTGCCACTGGACTTCGAGGGGGTGGCGGCGGCCGGCTCGATCCTGGGCACCACGGCCACCCAGATCTTCTCCGACCAGGACTGCCCGGTCTACGCGACGTACCGGTGGCTGGAGTTCTACCACCACGAGTCGTGCGGCAAGTGCACCCCGTGCCGCGAGGGCAACTACTGGATGGTTCGGGTCTACCGGCGGATCCTCGCAGGTCTTGGCACCCACGAAGACCTGGACACCCTGCTGGACACCTGCGACAACATCCTCGGCCGCTCGTTCTGCGGCCTGGGTGACGGCGCGACCAGCTCGGTGACCTCGTCACTGAAGTACTTCAAGCAGGACTACCTCGACTACATCGAGGGTCGGACCGCACCCAAGCTGTCGGAGAAGACCCTGGTAGGGGCGCACTGATGACCGACGTAGCCAAGCAGACCGAGACCGTCACGCTCACCATCGACGGCGTCGAGGTCACCGCCCCCAAGGGGACGTTGCTGATCCGGGTCGCCGAGCAGATGGGCACCGAGATCCCCCGGTTCTGCGACCACCCGCTGCTGGCCCCGGCCGGCGCGTGCCGGCAGTGCCTGGTCGAGGTGGAGGGCCAGCGCAAGCCGGTGGCCTCCTGCACCCAGGCCGTCGCCGACGGCATGGTCGTGCGTACGCAGATCACCTCCCCGGTGGCCAAGAAGGCGCAGGAGGGGGTGATGGAGCTGCTGCTGCTCAACCACCCGCTGGACTGCCCGATGTGTGACAAGGGCGGTGAGTGCCCGCTCCAGAACCAGGCGATGTCCACCGGCCGCACCGACTCGCGCTTCCACGAGCACAAGCGGGAGTACGAGAAGCCGATGGCGATCAGCAGCCAGGTGCTGCTGGACCGCGAGCGGTGCGTGCTCTGTCAGCGGTGCACCCGGTTCTCCGAGGAGATCGCCGGCGACAAGTTCATCGACCTGATGGGCCGGTCGTCCGCCGAGGAGATCAACATCTACCGGGACGACGCGTACGGCGAAGAGGGCGACGCCGGTGACGTCCCGTTCAACTCCTACTTCTCCGGCAACACCGTGCAGATCTGCCCGGTTGGCGCGCTGACCGGTGCGCAGTACCGCTTCCGGGCCCGCCCGTTCGACCTGGTGTCGAGCCCGAGCGTCTGTGAGCACTGCTCGGCCGGCTGCGGGCAGCGCACCGACTGGCGGCGCGGCAAGGTGCTGCGCCGGCTGGCCGGCGACGAGCCGCAGGTCAACGAGGAGTGGAACTGCGACAAGGGCCGGTGGGGTTTCCAGTACACCCGGGCCGCCGACCGGTTGACCACCCCGCTGGTCCGCGACGAGCACACCGGTGAGCTGCGCGAGGCGTCCTGGAGCGAGGCGCTCACCGTGGCCGCCGAGGGCCTGCACACTGCTCGGGAGAGCGGGCAGGGCACGGCGGTGCTCACCGGCGGCCGGCTGACCGTCGAGGACGCGTACGCGTACGCGAAGTTCGCCCGGGTCGCCCTTACCACCAACGACATCGACTTCCGGGCCCGGCCGGTCTCCCGCGAGGAGGCCGACTTCCTGGCCAGCTCGGTCGCCGGGGTCACCGACGTCACCTACACCGACGTGGAGAACGCG
>NZ_JAGPYA010000047.1:0-55682 GCF_018070245.1 Micromonospora sp. M61
ACGCCCGGTTACATTCCGAACCCGGAAGCTAAGCCCTCCAGCGCCGATGGTACTGCACTCGTGAGGGTGTGGGAGAGTAGGACGCCGCCGGACAATCTTTCCAGAAAGGGTCACCCGTTATCGGGTGACCCTTTCTGCGTTTCCCCAGAAAAACCGTGGTATCCGCGGCCACTCCATAGCCCGATATCAGGAAACCGATGGGGTGGCCGGTGGGCCGCGTCAGCCCCGGGTCTGCATGCCGTTGCGGAGGTTACGCAGCAGGCCGCCGGCGTCGCCGACCGACCGTCCCGGGAACATCGCCATCACCACGCTGCCGTGGTCGGCCCAGCCGCAGACCGCGAAGTCGCCGCCCTCGCCGCTGGTGCTGCCGCACTTCATCACGCCGCCCAGGTCACCGGCGGGCACCTCGCGGAGGCCGCTCACCGCACCGGTCTCATCCGACATGAGGCGGAAGAGACTGTCCAGGTCCCGTTCCGGCTGCCACAGCAGCGTGGTGCCGCCGAAGATGAGGACCGAGCGCTTGTCGTCGGCCGGGTCCCGGTAGACGGTGCCGAAGCTGCGGTCCAGTTCGATATCCGCCGCCAGGCCGCTGCGCAGGTAGTCGGCGGTGCTCTTCGCCCGTTCACTGTCGTCGCGGGTCAGACCCGCCACCTGGTCGGGCGACGTCAGTTGGGTGTCCTTCTGCTGTGCGATCCGCCACCCACCCACACCCAGCACCCCGGCGCCGGCGAGGCCGACCACCAGGGCGGCAGTCCAAGCGATCTTGCGCCGGCGGGACCAGCCGCCCGACCGCTCGTCCGGGTCGCCACCGGAGTCGCGGGTGCTCAGCTGGATCGGTTCTTCGGTCAGCTCGACCGGCTCGCGACCGCCGTCGAGCGAACGCTCGGTGAGATGTGCGTCGGACATAGCCGACACCGTACGCGAACCACAGGTGGCGCACGTCAGGTCTGCGGAAGCCCTCCGTAGACTTGTCAGGTGACCGAGAGACTGGATGCCCACCGCCCCGCAGCCCCGACCCTTGCCGGCCAGTACCAGCCCGGCGAGGTAGAGCAGCGACGGTACGAGCAGTGGGTAGCCGACGGGCACTTCCGGGCGTCCGCCGACAGCGACAAGCCCCCCTTCACGATCGTCATCCCGCCGCCGAACGTCACCGGCTCGCTGCACATGGGCCACGCGTTCGAGCACACGCTGATGGACGCCTTGACCCGGCGTAAGCGGATGCAGGGCTTCGAGGCGCTGTGGCTGCCCGGCATGGACCACGCTGGCATCGCCACCCAGAACCTGGTGGAGCGCCAGCTCGCCGCCGAGGGCCTGTCCCGGCACGACCTCGGCCGGGAAAAGTTCGTCGAGCGGGTCTGGCAGTGGAAGGCCGAGTCCGGTGGGGCGATCCTCGGGCAGATGCGGCGTCTCGGCGACTCCGTCGACTGGGACCGTGAGCGCTTCACCATGGACGAGGGGCTGACCCGCGCCGTCCAGACGATCTTCAAGAAGCTCTTCGACGAAGGGCTCATCTACCGGGCCAACCGGATCATCAACTGGTGCCCACGCTGCCTCACCGCCCTCTCCGACATCGAGGTCGAGCACACCGACGACGACGGTGAGCTGATCTCGATCCGCTACAGCGACGAGGTCGTGGTGGCCACCACCCGGGCCGAGACGATGCTGGGCGACACCGCCGTGGCGGTGCACCCGGACGACGAGCGCTACCAGCACCTGATCGGCACCGAGGTCGAGCTGCCGCTCACCGGCCGTCGCATCCCGATCGTCGCCGACGCGCACGTCGACCCGTCGTTCGGCACCGGCATGGTCAAGGTGACCCCGGCACACGACCCCAACGACTTCGAGATCGGCCAGCGCCACGACCTGCCCGCGCTCACCGTGATGGACGAGCGTGGGGTGATCACCGTGCCCGGCCCGTTCGAGGGGCTGGACCGGTTCGAGGCGCGGCCCGCGATCGTGGCCGCACTGCGCGAGCAGGGCCGGATCGTCGCCGAGAAGCGGCCGTACGTGCACGCGGTCGGGCACTGCTCGCGGTGCAAGACGACAGTCGAGCCGCGGTTGTCGTTGCAGTGGTTCGTCAACACCGCCCCGCTGGCCCAGGCCGCCGGTGACGCGGTGCGCGACGGTCGGGTGCGCATCGAGCCGGCCGAGCTGTCCAAGCGCTACTTCGCCTGGGTCGACAACATGCACGACTGGTGCATCTCCCGCCAGCTCTGGTGGGGGCACCGGATCCCGGTCTGGTATGGCCCGCAGGGCGAGATCGTCTGCGTCGGCCCGGACGAGCAGCCGCCGACCGGCGACGGCTGGCGACAGGACGAGGACGTCCTGGACACCTGGTTCTCCAGTGCGCTCTGGCCGTTCTCCACTCTCGGCTGGCCGGAGCAGACCCCGGACCTCGCCAAGTTCTACCCGACCAGCGTCTTGGTCACCGGCTACGACATCCTCTTCTTCTGGGTCGCCCGGATGATGATGTTCGGCCTGTACGCGATGGACGGCAAGCAGCCGTTCGACGTGGTGGCCCTGCACGGCATGGTCCGCGACGAGCACGGCAAGAAGATGTCCAAGTCGTTCGGCAACGTCGTCGACCCGCTGGACTGGATCGACCGGTTCGGGGCCGACGCCACCCGGTTCACGCTGGCTCGTGGCGCCAACCCCGGGCAGGACGTCCCGGTCAGCGAGGAGTGGTGCCAGGGCTCGCGCAACTTCTGCAACAAGCTCTGGAACGCCACCCGCTTCGCCCTGATGAACGGTGCGCACACCACCGGCGACCTGCCGCCCGCCGAGCAGCTCTCCACCGTCGACCGGTGGATCCTGTCCCGGCTGGCGCACGTCACCGCCGAGGTCGACGAGCAGTTCGAGGCGTACGAGTTCGCCAAGGTGTGTGACCTGCTCTACCACTTCGCCTGGGACGACGTCTGCGACTGGTACGTCGAGCTGAGCAAGCCGGTGCTCGGTGAGGGCGGTGAGCGGGCCGAGGCGAGCCGCCGGGTGCTCGGGCACGTGCTGGACCAGCTGCTGCGGCTGCTGCACCCGGTCATCCCGTTCGTCACCGAGGAGCTGTGGCTCGCGCTGACCGGCGGCGAGACGGTGCAGAACGCCGCCTGGCCGGTGGCCGACCGTGCGCTGATCGACGACGCCGCCGAGGCCGAGCTGATCAGTGTGCAGCGGGTGGTCACCGAGATCCGCCGGTTCCGTTCCGACCAGGGGCTGCGCCCGACGCAGCGGGTGGCCGCCCGGCTGGACGGGCTGACCGGGGCGGGCATCGCCGCCCACGAGCCGCTGATCCGTTCGCTGGTCCGGCTGGACCCGGCCGGGGACGACTTCCAGGCCAGCGCCACGCTGGCCATGCCCGGCGCGGTCGGTGTCGCGTTGGACACCCGGGGGTCGATCGACCTGGCTGCCGAGCGGGCCCGGCTGACGAAGGACCGCGCCGCCGCCGAGAAGGAGGTCGCGCAGGCCCGGGCGAAGCTCGACAACCCCGCCTTCATCGGCAAGGCCCCCGAGCCGGTGGTCGCGAAGATCCGCGACCGGCTCGCCACCGCCGAGGCCGACCTGGTCCGGATCGACGCTGCTCTGGAGACACTTTCCTCGTGACCGACCGTACCGAATTCGCCGCTGTCGAGGCCGAGCTGAACGCTCGCGGCTTCACCCGCATGGTCTTCGAGTTGGACCGGATCGAGTCACTGCTCGACCTGCTCGGCAGCCCTCAGCGGGCCTACCCGGCGATCCACCTGACCGGCACCAACGGCAAGACCTCCACCGCGCGGATGATCGACTCGCTGTTGCGGGCGCACGGGCTGCACACCGGGCGGTACACCAGCCCGCACCTGGAGACCGTCCGGGAGCGGATCAGCCTGGACGGTGAGCCGGTCAGCGAGGAGCGGTTCACGTCGGTGTACCGGGAGATCAAGCCACTGGCCGAGCTGATCGACGCGCGGTCCGACGAGCCGTTGACGTACTTCGACATGACCACCGCGCTGGCGTTCGCCACGTTCGCCGACGCGCCGGTCGACATCGCGGTGGTCGAGGTGGGCCTCGGCGGTGCCGAGGACGCCACCAACGTCATCCAGGCGGGGGTCTGCGTGATCACCCCGATCGGCCTGGACCACACCGAGTGGCTCGGCGACACCATTCAGGACATCGCGCTGGCCAAGGCCGGCATCATCCACCCAGGCGCCACCGTCATCGCGGCAGCGCAGGACGAGGAGGCGGCAGGCCCCCTCCTCGATCGGTGCGCCGAGGTCGGGGCCACCATCGCGCGGGAGGGCGGCGAGTTCGGCGTACTGAGCCGGGCGGTCGCCGTCGGCGGCCAGGTGCTCAGCCTCCAGGGCCTGGGCGGCGTCTACGACGACGTGTTCATTCCGCTGCACGGGGCCCACCAGGCACAGAACGCCGCTGTGGCGCTCGCCGCCGTGGAGGCGTTCCTGGGCGCCGGGAGTCGCCGGCAGCTCGACGTCGAGACGGTCCGGGAGGGCTTCTCCTCGACCAGCTCCCCGGGTCGGTTGGAGCGGGTGCGCAACGCCCCGACCATCCTGCTCGACGGTGCGCACAACCCGCACGGCATGGCCGCCACCGTCACCGCGCTCCAGGAGGAGTTCGCGTTCAGCAAGTTGGTGGCGGTCGTCGGCGTCCTCGCCGACAAGGACGCGGAAGGGCTGTTGGAGCTGCTGGAGCCGGTAATCGACCAGCTGGTGGTCACCCGCAACAGCTCGCCACGGGCGATGCCCACGGACGACCTCGCCGCGCTGGCCGCCGAGATCTTCGGTGAGGAGCGGGTGTCGACGGCCGAGGAGATGCCGGACGCGATCGAGCTGGCGGTGGCGCTGGCCGAGGAGGACGTCCCCGGTGAGCTCAGCGGGGTCGGGGTGCTGGTCACCGGTTCGGTGGTGACGGTCGCCGACGCCCGCCGGTTGCTGAAGCGATGAGCGGCCCGGAGCGGGACCCGCACGTCACCGACGACCCCACCGACCAGGCCCCGGCCGGCTCGCCGGCTGATCAGGCCGCGGCCGGCGTCCCGGCTGGTCAGGCCGTACCCGGCTCGCCGGCCGATCGACCCGAGGACGGGCCCGTCGCCGGGCAGCCACGACGCTCCGGGTTGCGCAACCCGGAGGCGGCGGTCCGCGGCCTGGGTGCGGGAACCCTCGGGTTGGAGGCGCTGGTGCTGTTGCTGGCGATCCAGCCGGTCCGGGTGGTCGGCGGTGACCTGAGCGGCGCCGCGATCGGTGTCGTGGTGGCACTGGCGGTGGCTGCCATCGTGCTCGCCGGCATGATGCGCCGCCCGTGGGCGTGGAATGCCGGCACCGTGCTCCAGGGACTGCTGATGCTGGGCGGTCTGCTGCACTGGTCGCTGCTCGGACTGGGCATCATCTTCGCGCTGGTCTGGGCGTACGCGCTGCACGTCCGCCGGGTCATCCTGGGCTGACGGCCGACCGTCGGCCGCAGCCCGAGGCGCGACGGGACGGGTCAGGCGTCGGCGCGTTCACGCCACTGGGTGAGGGCGATGCCGTGGCCGTCCGGGTCACGGAACGCCGCCGCCCACACCTCCAGCTTCGTGCCGCGGTTGACCACCCGGGGCGCGTACGTGAAGCGGACGCCCGACCCGCGTAGCCGCTCGTACGCCGCTTCGATGTCGTTCACCTCGAGGTTGACGTGCACCAGTCGGCGGCTGATCGGCGCCGCCCCGGTCACCTCGCGCAGGACGAGCCGGGTCGTGCCGGAGGCGAGGATGGCGTTGTGGGCGCCCTGGTCGACCTCGGTGAAGCCGAGCACGTCGCGGTAGAAGCCGAGCGAGCGGGACAGGTCGGTCACCAGCAGGGTGAGACCCACCCCGCTGATCGGCGCGGTCGGATCCGCGGCCGCGTCCGAGGCGAACCCGAAGATCGCCTGGTCCAACTCCTCGTCGGTGACCGTCTCGCGGCCCGCCCCGGCCGGGGCGGGGTCGTCCAGCGGGAGGTCGAGGGGGTCCAGTGGGTCGGTCGCGCCCGGCCCGGAGCGCTGCGCGGGCGGCGGGTCGGCGCGTTGCGTCCTGGACGGGTCGACGGGGTCAGCGGGGGGTGAGGTCGCCCGGTCGTCCTCCGGCAGGTCGAACCGGTCGGCGTCGGGCTCGTCGAAGCGCTCCTCCACGGGTGAGCGTGGCGCCGGGGTGGCCCGTCGGGGCAGCCCACCACTGGCCTGCTGCTCGACGAGGACGCCCTCCAACACCACCGGGCCGCCCGGGCTCTGGTGCATCACCACCGGCTCGCGCTCCTCGGGAACGATGCCCGGGTCGTCGCGCAGGGGGTCGGTGCGCAGGTGATCGCTGCGTACCGGGTCGGGGCCGGGCGGGTCGCGGAACGGGTCGCCGAGCGGGTCGCGGAGGTCGTCCCGGAAATCGTCGTCCGGCCCACGGTCGGCCCACGGCGGGGCGTCCTGCTGGATCAACACCTCGTCCACCGCGTCGACGTCGGCGAACTCCGGCGGGAGGTCGGCGACGGCGGCGGCCGTCTCGGCGTGGGTCGGCACCTCGTCCCAGAGGACCTTGACGTGCCGCTGGTCGTCGAGCGCGACCCGGATCGGCAGGGTCTGGCCCAGCGACGGCCACTTCGAGACCGGCACCCGTGGTTCGATGATCTTCTTGGATCGCGGTGGCAGGCCGGGCGCGTCGATCACCAGTTGGAGCTCGCAGCGGCCGAACGCGTACTGGGTGGGTGGTTCGGAGGCGCTGTGCACGTGCCCGACGCCGACCACCCAGGTGCGCCCGCCGCCGCGCACGGTCGCCAGCGCGATCGCCAGCACCAGCAGGGCGACGCCGAGGGCCACGATGGCCCAACTGGTCATGCCCAGCCCGAAGAGGACGACGAACGTGGCCACGGTGCCCAGCACCGTGCCGATCAGTTTGCGTACCGGCGCGATGGGCCGGCTCCCGCCATTCGCCACAGTGGACCTCCCGGGGGTCAGGGCCAGGCTAGGCCGGATCGGCCACCGGGGGAAAGACCGGCCGCCGCGCCGGCGCCGGGACCGGGTCGCTACGCTGACCGTACCGATCTCGAGCGTTCAACGCGTACAGGAGGAACCCAGCGTGTCCAGCAACAGCCCGGATGAGCGCAGCCTCGTTCTGATCAAGCCCGACGCGGTCCGCCGCGGCCTGGTCGGCGAGGTTCTCTCCCGCTTCGAGCGCAAGGGGCTGCGGATCGACGCGATGGCGCACCGGACGATGGACGCGGCGCTCGCCGACGAGCACTACGCCGAGCACGTCGACAAGGCGTTCTACCCGCCGCTGAAGGACTTCATGACCGGCGGTCCGCTGGTCGCCCTGGTGCTCTCCGGCGACCAGGTCATCGACGTGGTCCGCGGTCTGGTCGGCGCCACCGACGGGCGCAAGGCCGCCGCCGGCACCATCCGGGGTGACCTGTCGCTGTCCAACCGGGAGAACCTGGTGCACGCCTCCGACTCGACGGACAGCGCCAAGCGCGAGATCGCGCTCTGGTTCCCCGAGCTCGGCTGACCAGGGGTCGTCGACACGGGGCTGGCGGGCGGCGGGTTCAGTCGACCGACGGCAGCTTCGCCGGGTTACCCACCACGTAGACCCCGGTGATCCGGCCGTCGGCCGCCGTGACGGTCAACGTGTAGCGGCTGCCGTCCGCGCGGACGAGCAGGGCGCCGGGTTCGCCGTTCAACTCCAGCCGACGCAGGGTCCAGCTCCGGCTTCCCGGACCGTAGATCCCGGCGAAGAAGCGGGCGATCCGGTCCGCCCCGGTGACCGGGTTGCGGGCGGCCCGCGCCCGGCCGCCGCCGTCGTTCCACGCCGTGGCGTCCTTGGCGACCAGCCCGGTCAGCGTCGCCAGGTCACCGTCGCGGGCGGCGGCGAGGAACGCGTCCAGCAACCGTTCCCGCTCCGAGCGGGTGGCGGTGAACCGTCGCTGCTCCTGGCGTACCCGGGCGGCCGCCCGGTGGTGCAGCTGCCGACAGTCCTCGGGGGTCCGGTCCAGGATCTCGGCGATCTCGGCGTACGGCAGGTCGAACGCGGTGTGCAGGACGTAGACCGCCCGCTCCGGCGGGGTGAGGCGCTCCAGCACGTGCAGCAGGGCGGTGGACAGCGAGTCGCGCAGCTCCGCGCGGTCCAACGGCCCGAACGGCGAGGGCTCGGTGGGCACCGGCTCGGGCAGCCACGGCCCGACGTACGTCTCCCGGGTCGCCTGCCTGGCCCGCAGCCGGTCCAGGGCCAGCCGGGTGACGACCCGGGACAGGTAGCGGCGCGGCTCGGCCACCGTCGAGCGGTCCACACCCAGCCACCGCAGGTATGCCTCCTGGAGCACGTCCTCGGCGTCGTGCCGGCTGCCGAGCAGGCGGTACGCCAGCCCGAGCAGCATCGGCCGGTGCGCCTGGAGCGCACCGGCCGCCTGCGCCGCCTCGGTGGTCACACCTGCGCCGAGGGCTCCGTGCGAGTGGTGATCGCCAGTCGGTTCCACACGTTGATTGTGGCAATAGCGAGTACCAGGTCGGCAAGCTCCTTCTCCGACCACACCTTCGCGGCGGCGTCCCAGACGTCGTCCGGTACGCCGTGGTCGCCGAGGCGGGTCACCGCGTCGGTGAGCGCCAGCGCGGCCCGCTCCCGCTCGTCGAAGAAGGGCGCCTCCCGCCAGGCGGCCACCGCGAAGAGCCGACGGCTCGACTCGCCGGCGCCGAGCGCGTCCCGGCTGTGCATGTCGACGCAGTAGGAACAGCCGTTCAGCATCGACGCGCGCAGCTTCACCAGCTCCAGGACGGTGCTGTCGACGTTCGACTGGACGTACTTCTCCAGGCCCAGCACGGCCCGGTATCCCTGCGGCATGACCTCGGCGGTGTTCATCCGTTGCATGACTGACTACCTCCCTGATCGGTTCCGACACCGTGACGACGGACCGACCGGGGCCAACCGTGACAGCTCCGGCTGTGATCCGGGTCATGCGGGTGGCGCCGGGTGGCTCAGCCGCGCCCGGCCGGGACGGTGTCGGCCAGCACCTCACGCGGGCGAGAACGCACCGGCGAAGTTGGCGTGAGCGCCCCACCCGCGTCAAGCGCCGGTGCGTTCGCGCGTTTACTCGGCGGCGGGGTGGCGGCTGAGTCTTGTATCGTTGAGCGCTGTAAGGCGATGACCCGGCCATCACCGGTGAGCCTCCGGAAGAACAGTCGGGCAACCGACCCAGTAGAACCGGACGGGTGCGGCCCGTCACAGCCGGCAATGAGCGGGCGGTCGATCCTGACCGCCAAGCGGGGTGGTACCGCGGACCACCCGGGAGCGCCGTTCGAGGCGCACCCCGGACGGTTCGTCCTCGCAGACCCACGTTGAGTGAGCTGCATGAGGAGAGCGACCCCCGATGGCCTATCCGTTGCACGACCCGACCGCCGCCGGTGTCCCGGCGAGCCCGGACCTGCCCGCGGTCGAGCGCCGGGTCCTGGAGCACTGGACGGCCGACAAGACCTTCGAGGCCAGCGTCGAGGCCCGCCCGGCCGGCGACGACGGTAAGAACGAGTACGTCTTATACGACGGCCCGCCGTTCGCCAACGGCCTGCCGCACTACGGCCACCTGTTCACCGGGTACGTCAAGGACGTGGTGCCTCGCTACCAGACCATGCGCGGGCGGCACGTCGAGCGGCGCTTCGGCTGGGACTGCCACGGCCTGCCCGCCGAGGTGGTGGCCGAGAAGCAGCTCGGCATCACCAGCAAGGCGGAGATCATCGACCTGGGCGTGGCCCGGTTCAACGACGCCTGTCGTGCCTCGGTGCTGGAGTTCACCCAGGACTGGGAGCGGTACATCAACCGGCAGGCCCGCTGGGTCGACTTCGCCAACGACTACAAGACCCTCGACCTGGACTACATGGAAAGCGTCATGTGGGCCTTCAAGACCCTGCACGACAAGGGTCTGATCTACGAGGGTTTCCGGGTGCTGGCGTACTGCTGGCGCTGCGAGACGCCGCTGTCGAACACCGAGACCCGGATGGACGACGTCTACCGGGACCGGCACGACCCCACGCTGTCGGTGTGGTTCGGGCTGACCGCCGACGAGTCCGCGCCGGAGCTGCTGCGCGGGCCGGTCAAGTTGGGCGTCTGGACGACCACGCCGTGGACCCTGCCGTCGAACCTGGCGCTCGCCGTCGGCCCGGACATCGAGTACGCGGTGCTGGAACGCGACGGGGAGCGGTTCGTGGTCGGCGCGGCGCGGCTGGCCGCGTACGCCAAGGAGCTGGACGGTTTCGAGCAGGTCGGCACGGTGTACGGCCGTGACCTGGTCGGACGCCGCTACACGCCGCTGTTCGACTTCCTCGTCGAGCAGGCCGGGGAGAACGCCTACCAGGTGCTCGGCGCGGAGTTCGTCACCACCGAGGACGGCACCGGGATCGTGCACCTCGCCCCGGCCTTCGGTGAGGACGACCAGAACGTCTGCAACGCCGCCGGCATCCCGACCATCGTCACGGTGGACGACCACACCCGGTTCACGGCGCTGGTCCCGCCGTACCAGGGTGAGCAGGTCTTCGACGTCAACAAGCCGGTGATCCGGGAGCTGAAGGAGCGGGGGGTGGTGCTCAAGCAGGACACCTACACCCACTCGTACCCGCACTGCTGGCGCTGCGACACCCCGCTGGTCTACAAGGCGGTCTCGTCGTGGTTCGTCGCCGTGACGCAGTTCCGGGACCGGATGGTCGAGCTGAACCAGGAGATCAACTGGACGCCCGGCCACATCAAGGACGGCTCGTTCGGCAAGTGGCTGGCCAACGCCCGGGACTGGTCGATCAGCCGGAACCGGTTCTGGGGTTCGCCGATCCCGGCGTGGAAGTCCGACGACCCGAACTACCCCCGGCTCGACGTCTACGGCTCGCTCGCCGACATCGAGCATGACTTCGGCGTACGCCTCACCGACCTGCACCGGCCGGCGGTGGACGACCTGGTCCGCCCGAACCCGGACGACCCGACCGGTCAGTCGATGATGCGCCGGGTGCCGGAGGTGCTGGACTGCTGGTTCGAGTCCGGTTCGATGCCGTTCGCCCAGGTGCACTACCCGTTCGAGAACGCGGACTGGTTCGAGCACCACTACCCGGGTGACTTCATCGTCGAGTACATCGGGCAGACCCGCGGCTGGTTCTACACGATGCACGTGCTGGCCACCGCGCTGTTCGACCGGCCGGCGTTCCGCAACTGTCTGAGCCACGGCATCCTGCTGGGCTCGGACGGGCGCAAGATGTCCAAGAGCCTGCGCAACTACCCGGACGTCTACCACGTCTTCGACGCGTACGGCTCGGACGCGATGCGGTGGATGCTGATGTCCTCGCCGGTGCTGCGCGGCGGTGACATGGCGGTCACCGAGGCGGGCATCCGTGACGCCGTCCGGCAGGTGCTGCTGCCGCTGTGGAACGTCTGGTACTTCTTCACGCTCTACGCCAACGCCGACGGGCACCAGGCGCGTCGACGTACCGACTCGACGCACCTGCTCGACCGGTACGTGCTGGCGAAGACGAACGAGCTGGTGGCCACCGTCGGCGCGCAGATGGACGCGTACGACATCTCCGGCGCCTGCGCCACCGTCCGGTCCTACCTGGACGCGCTGACCAACTGGTACGTGCGCCGCTCCCGGGACCGGTTCTGGTCCGGGGACGCCGACGCGTTCGACACGCTCTGGACCGTGCTGGAGACGCTCTGCCGGGTGGTGGCGCCGCTCGCGCCGTTGACCGCGGAGGAGATCTGGCGTGGCCTGACCGGGGAGCGGTCGGTGCACCTGACCGACTGGCCGGAGGCGACCGAGTTCCCGGCCGACCACGACCTGGTCGCCGCGATGGACGCCACCCGGGCGGTCGCCTCGGCGGCGCTGTCGCTGCGCAAGGCCAAGGGTCTGCGGGTGCGGCTGCCGCTGTCGAAGCTGACAGTGGCCTCGCCGGCGGCGGAGCAGTTGCGGCCGTTCGCCGACCTGGTCACCGACGAGGTCAACGTGAAGGCCGTGGAGTTCAGCGCGGAGCTGTCCGCGTACTGCGAGCAGGTGTTGACCGTGGTGCCCCGGGCGCTCGGCCCGCGGGTCGGCAAGCAGGTGCAGCAGGTGATCAAGGCAGTCAAGGCGGGGGACTGGGAGCTGGTCGACGGTGCCCCGGTGGCTGCCGGCGTCACCCTCGCCGAGGGTGAGTACGAGCTGCGCCTGGTCGCCGCCGACGCCGAACACTCGGCGCCACTGCCCGGCGGCGAGGGCGTGGTGGTGCTGGACACCGACGTGACCCCGGAGTTGGCCGCCGAGGGGCTGGCCCGCGACGTGGTGCGGGTGGTGCAACAGGCCCGCCGTGACGCCGACCTGGACGTCTCCGACCGGATCGTGGTGTCGGTGTCGGCGTCCGACGAGGTGCGTGCGGCAGTGGCGGCGTACGTCGACTTCGTCTCCCGGGAGGTGCTGGCCGACTCGGTGGACTTCGCCGAGGGCATCGACGGCTTCGCCGGTGAGGTCGGCGACGGCGAGCGGGTGACGGTCACCGTCCGCCGTTCGTAGCCGCGGTACGGACGCCTCCACACCTCCGTCGGCGGAGTGTGGAGGCGTCCGCTACCGTGACACCGCCTGTTCGCACCTCATCTGCCGGAGGACCAGTGCCCCTGCTCTACACCATCGGCAAGCTCACCGTGGCGCCGACGCTGCGGTTGGCGTTCCGCCCGACCGTGGAGGGGCTGGAACACGTGCCGGCGACCGGCGGCGCGGTCTTCGCCGGCAACCACCTCTCCGTGGCCGACGAGCTGTTCCTCGGCACGGTCGTGCCCCGCCACCTCGCGTTCTGGGCCAAGTCGGAGTATTTCAAGGGCGCCGGTGTGAAGGGTGCGATCTCCAAGTTCGTGCTCACCGGTCTGGGCGCCATTCCGGTCGAGCGGGCCGGCGGTCGGGCCGCGCTGTCCGCGTTCGACGCGGCGATCCCGGCGCTCAAGGGCGGTGACCTGGTGGTGGTCTACCCGGAGGGCACCCGCTCGCCGGACGGCAAGCTCTACCGAGGGCGGACCGGGGCGGCCCGACTGGCGATCTCCGCCGGCGTGCCGATCATCCCGGTCGGCATGATCGGCACGGACAAGGCGCAGCCGATCGGTGCCCGGGTGCCGCGTCCCGGCACCGCCAAGATCACCGTCCGGTTCGGCAAGCCGCTGGACTTCACCGGCCGGCCGGACGACCGCGCCTCGCTGCGGCAGATGACGGATGAGCTGATGGGCGAGATCCAGAAGCTCACCGGCCAGGAGTACGTGCCCCGCTACGCCCCGCCGCGCGCCCACCCGGACCCGACCCGCGAAGCCTGACCCCCCGCACCCCCCGGCCCCACCCCCGCCCACCCCCGGTTGATCAAGAAGTTTGCGTCATTCGCGGGGCTGATTCTGACCGAAACCTCTTGATCAACGTGGGTGGGTCGGCACTCAGCCCCGCTCGGGTTGGACGATCTGGGCGCGCAGCGTGTTCAGCAGGGTGGCGCTGTCACCGACGGAGAGCCGGGTGAACACGCCGGTGGCGATGCTGCCGTGGTCGACAGAGGTGCAGACCACCACGTCGCTGCCGTCCGCCCGGCCGACCGCGCAACGCTCGTGCCGGCCGCGTACGCCGGTGTCCACCGTCTCCGGGGCGTTCAGCGCGTAGCGGTCGGTGAGCCGGCTGATCTCCGCCTCCGCGTCCGACTCCGGGCTCAGCCGGAAGCCGGTGCCGCCGAAGACCGTCACCCGCTTGCCGCTGTTCGTGGAGTAGACGCCGGCGAACGTGTCCTCGGCCAGCCAGTGCTCCTGGCGTACCTCGTTCTCCAACTGCTTGGCGGTTTCCGCGCTGCGGCCGTCCTGACGCAGGCTGAGGTCCTCGATCTGGACGGGCAGTGCCGCGCGGGCCGGGTACTGGGCCGAGATCGGGAACCCGTAGTAGGCGGGGCACCCGCAGCAGCAGGCCAGGGTGAGCAGCAGCAGCCACGGCCAGCGGCGACGTCGGCGGACCGGCACCGGAACGTACCCCTTGGGGGCCTGCCAGTCCGGTGGTGGTGCCGGTGGTGGCGGGTCGGACCGCCGGCCGCGGCGCTGCTTCGGCGGTCGGGCCGGCGTCGGGGGAGGTGCGGGCGGCGACATCGGCCGACTCGGCATCGTGGGCCTCGCGGCCTGTGGAGGCACCGGGACGGCCTGCGGCGGCAGCGGGTGCTGGCCGACGGGGGGAGCGGGCGGACCCGACCACTGCCGGGTCGACGGCGGCGACGGGTAGGGCAACGTCGGAGGCAGCGGGGGCAGCTCGGCGGACGGCAGGTCCCAGCCTCCGGTGTCCACGCCGGCCCAGGGGTCGACCGGGGTCTGGTGCTCCGGCGGCCCGACGGGCACGGCCTGCGGCGGCGTCGGCTCGGCCGACTCGCCCCAGGCGGGTCGGCGCGGCGACGGAGGCGGCACCGGGGCCGAGCCGCTCCACCGGGGCGCCGGAACGTCGGCGGTGGCGGTCGACTCGGGCTGGCCCGACGGCTCGGGTTGGTCCGCAGCCGTGGGCTGCGCCGAGGGCTCAGGCTGGTCCGATGGTACGGGTGGGGAGGTCGGCTCGTCGGCGGCCGCCGGATCCCGGTCCGGCTCCGCGCCCGGGGTGTTCCCGTCGGCCGGCCCTGCTCCCGTCTGGGGCTCGGGCATCGCGGCAATCTCCTCTCGCGCCGGTCCGAGGTTAGTACCGCGTCGCCACCGTCGGACGGGCGCGTACCCTTGGCCATCATGAGTGCCCCGTCCACGACGCCGCGCGCGGCCGCGACCAATTCGGTCTGGTCCCAGCTCGAGCCACTGCTGCCCCAGGTCTCCAAGCCCATCCAGTACGTCGGGGGCGAGCTGGGTGCGGTGACCAAGGACTGGGATGCCGCAGCCGTGCGCTGGGCGTTGATGTATCCCGACGCGTACGAGGTGGGCCTGCCCAACCAGGGCGTGCAGATCCTCTACGAGGTGCTGAACGAGCTGCCCGACACCCTCGCCGAGCGGACGTACGCGGTCTGGCCGGACCTGGAGAACCTGATGCGCACGCACGGCGTGCCGCAGTTCACGGTCGACGCGCACCGGGCGGTACGCGGCTTCGACGTGTTCGGCATCTCCTTCTCCACCGAGCTGGGTTACACCAACATGCTCACCGCGATCGACCTGGCCGGCATCCCGATGCTGGCCGCCGACCGCACCGACGCCGACCCGGTGATCGTGGCCGGCGGGCACGCCGCGTTCAACCCGGAGCCGATCGCCGACTTCATCGACGCCGCCGTGCTCGGCGACGGCGAGGAGGCGGTCCTGGAGATCACCGCGATCGTCCGGGAGTGGAAGGCCGAGGGCTCCCCGGGCGGCCGCGACGAGCTGCTGCTGCGGCTGGCCCGCACCGAGAGCGTCTACGTGCCGCGCTTCTACGACGTCGACTACCTCCCGGACGGGCGCATCCAGCGGGTCGTGCCGAACCGGGCGGACGTGCCGTTCCGGGTGCACAAGCGCACGACGATGGACCTGGACGCCTGGCCGTACCCGAAGAAGCCCCTCGTGCCGCTGGCCGAGACGGTCCACGAGCGGTACGCGGTGGAGATCTTCCGGGGTTGCACCCGGGGCTGCCGGTTCTGCCAGGCGGGCATGATCACCCGTCCGGTCCGGGAACGGTCGATCACCACTGTCGGGCAGATGGTCCGCGACGGCCTGGAGTTCTCCGGCTTCAACGAGGTGGGCCTGCTGTCGCTCTCCTCGGCCGACCACTCCGAGATCGGCGACATGTGCTCGGGCCTCGCCCAGCAGTACGAGGGCACCAACGTGTCGCTGTCGCTGCCGTCGACCCGGGTGGACGCCTTCAACATCGACCTCGCCCAGGAGTTGTCGCGCAACGGGCGGCGGACCGGCCTGACCTTCGCCCCGGAGGGCGGGTCGGAGCGGATCCGCAAGGTCATCAACAAGATGGTGACGAAGGAAGACCTGATCCGCACCGTCGTCACCGCGTACACCAACGGCTGGCGGCAGGTGAAGCTCTACTTCATGTGCGGCCTGCCCACCGAGACCGACGAGGACGTCCTCGAGATCGCGGAGATGGCCCACGAGGTGATCAGGGCCGGGCGGGCCGCCACCGGTTCCAAGGACATCCGGTGCACCGTCTCGATCGGCGGGTTCGTGCCGAAGCCACACACCCCGTTCCAGTGGGCCTCGATGGAGCGTCCGGAGGTCATCGACCACCGGCTCAAGATCCTCAAGCAGGCCATCAACTCGGACCGGTCGCTGGGCCGCGCCATCGGCTACCGCTACCACGACGGCGAGCCGTCGCTGATCGAAGGACTGCTCTCCCGGGGTGACCGCCGGGTCGGCTCGGTGATCCGCAAGGTCTGGGAGGGCGGCGGCCGGTTCGACGGTTGGAGCGAGCACTTCTCGTACCAGCGCTGGGTCGACGCGGCTGCCGAGACGCTGCCGGCGTTCGGGGTGGACCTCGACTGGTACACCACCCGGCAGCGCGAGGAGCTGGAGGTCCTGCCCTGGGACCACCTGGACTCGGGCCTGGACAAGGACTGGCTCTGGCAGGACTGGCAGGACTCGGTCAGCGGGTTCGAGCAGGACGACTGCCGGTGGACGCCCTGCTTCGACTGCGGCGTCTGCCCGTCGATGGACACCGAGATCCAGATCGGCCCGACCGGTAAGAAGCTGCTGCCGCTGACCCCGCTGGGTGGCAACGGTATGAACGTGCCGGCAGCCGGCCACTCACACTGAGGCGCCTCCGGGGCAGCGCCGGGCGGCGTTGACCCACTACTCTCCACTTCCGACATCATCCAACGGGTCCGCTCCTCGCGGACCCGTTGGTGTTGGTCGGGCTTCCTGACGCCCCCCGCACACGACATCGACAACTGTCGGTTCGTTCGGACGGCGGCCAGGGCTGCCCCGACGTGGTCAGACTTCGATACGCTGCGTCTGACATGGACCGACCCCGAGGGTCGGAAACGGGGGAGGAACCGCATGGGGAGCTTGCCGCCGCCGAACACCGGCGATCTGCACGTCAGCGTCGAGGACCTGGACGCCGCAGCCGCGTACGTCGAACGGCTGAAGCAGTATGTCGAGGACACTCTCAGCTACGAGATGGAGCGCATCAAGGAGCGGATGAAGGGCGACAGCAACAACGCCCAGGCCGTTCCGAACGGCACGCCCTTCGGCGCGTTCGAGGACGCCCGCCTGCAGTGGCGGACGCTCGAGACCTCCACGGCCAACATGGAGGCGCACCTCAAGACGCTCTCCCAGAAGCTCGCCGCGCTGAAGCAGGGCACAGAGGACATCGCCAAGGCGTTCCGTGACGCCGAGGCGCGCAACGGCGCCAACGGCAAGGAGATCGAGCGGCTGCTGGAGTCGGCGGCTCCGCCGCCCCCTGCCGGCGGCACGCCCACCTACCCGTACACGGCCTGAGGGGGACGGCATGGCTGGAGGAACCTGGGAGCGGTGCGTCCGCGAGGTGACGCTCTCCGCGGACCCGGAAACGGTCGGCTCGGTCGGGATGGGGTGGAGCAACCTCTCCGCCGGTCTGGGCCATCTGCGGGACGCGCTCGTCGGTCGGTCGTTCGTCGGCCCGATCGCGACGGGTCAGGAGCGCCCGCACGTGGGTGGTCTGCCCGGCATGCTCGCCGGCTGGAAGGGCAGCGGCGGTGACGCGTATCGCGAGCACCTCGGCAAGATCGGCAAGCAGATCGAGGATCTGATCACCGACGCGAGCAACGTCAGCGGCGCGTTGACGCGGATCGAGGGCGACATCCGCAAGGTGGTGGCCACGATCCCGATCCCGTTGGGGGACGACTTCGGGTGGAACGAGTGGAGCCTGCCCAACGGCACCGAGCTCGATGACGCCCGCGACGGCGAGAGCTCGTCGGGCTTCCTCGCCGCGCTGCGCGCGGACTACCAGAGCAACCCCGCGTCGTACGCCGACGGGGCGTTCCGCGACAAGGCCGACGATCTCGAAGCGACAATGAAGGTCGACGGCCAGGCCGGTGACCAGAAGCGGGGCGGCTTCTGGGACACCAAGGCCCATCTGGACAACTGGTACCGGGACAATCAGCAGGCGGCGAACACGGCGATGTCACCGCTGCCCCCGGCCGTGTACACCGAGCGTCCAAAGCTGGTGGTCGGCGATCCAGCACGCCATGCGGACGACTATCGACCCGACGATCGGGTGCCCCCGAAGGGGCTGCCTGAGACCGGCGGCATTGGTGGCGGCGGCGGTGGCGGTGGTGGTGGCGGTGGCCCGTCCATCGGCAGCAGGCCGCCCGGCATCAGCGACATCAACGGGGGCCCCACGTCCGCGGTGGCCCCGTTCAACCCGACGACGTCCGGTGGCCCCGGTGGCGGCCCCTCGTTCGAAGGCCCCGGCCCATTCGCGCCGCCGACCACCGGTTCCGGCTATCCGGACGGCGACGGCGGCTACAGCACCGGCCTGGCCGGTGCCGCGCCCACCACCATCGGTGGCGTGGGTGGTGGCCTCGGCAGCGCCGGGGTCGGCAGCGCCGGTCTCGGTGGAGCCGGCGGTGGTTTCGGTGGCGGCGTCGGCGCGGGCGGCGGGCTCGGGTCCGGCGGTGGTCTGGGGGCCGCCAGCGGGATCGGTGTCGGCGGTATCCCCGGCATGGTGGGTGGCGGCAACGGAAAGATTCCGCCGGTGACGAGCGCGGCCAACGCCCTGCGTGCCGCCGCTGGCGCGGGTGCCGGTGGCGCCGGCATGCCGGGTGGCGCGCGTGGCGGCACCGGGATGGGCGGCGCCGGGATGATGGGCGGCGGCATGATGGGCGGCGCCGGCGGTGCAGGGCACGGCGGTGGCACCGGCTCCGAACACTCGTCGTGGTTGACTGAGGATGACGATCCGTGGGGCCCTGGTGACGGGGCGTCCCCGGGCGTCCTTCGATGAGGACGGACGGATGAGGGTGAATGCTGCAGCGTTCCGGTCGGTGACTGCCTGCCTGCTGGCGGGTCTCCTGGTGGTGGGGGCCGCCCAACCGGCGGCCGCCGCGCCTCGGCGGGCCGAGCAGTGGTATTTGGATGAGCTCCGGATCGCGCAGGCGCACAAGCTGTCCACCGGGCAGGGCGTGATCGTGGCAGTGGTGGACAGCGGCGTCGACGCGAATCACCCGGATCTCAAGGGCCAGGTGCTCGCCGGTGGCCGCAGCGACGGCGGCAGCGGAGATGGACGAGTCGACGCGCAGGGGCACGGCACGCACATGGCCGGCATCATCGCGGCGACGAACGCCAGCCCCGACGGCGTGGACGGCATCGCCCCCGGCGCGAAGATCCTGCCCATCAGACTGGACGACTCTGCGGAGGATGACGCGCCGTACGACGAAGTGCTGGTCAGCCGCGGCATCAGGATGGCCGCCGACGGTGGCGCCAAGGTCATCAACGTGTCACTGAGCAAGCCGTCGGCCGTCACCCCCGAAGAGGTCAGCGCCATCCATTACGCCCTGGAGCGCGACGCCGTCGTGGTGGTCGCCGCCGGCAACATCGCCAAGGGCAGCGTCAAGGTCGATGCTCCCGCCAACGTCCCCGGTGTGATCGCCGTGACCGGGACGACCCGCGGTGGCAGGTTCTGGTCCGGCTCGGTCCAGGGCCCCGAGGCGGTGGTCGCCGCACCTGGCGATGACATCTACAACGCCGGCCGCAACAAGGGCTACGGCTGGGGTGACGGCACCTCCGACTCCACGGCGATCGTCTCCGGTCTGGCCGCGTTGATCCGATCGAAGTACCCGAACCTCGACGCCGCCAACGTGATCAACCGGATCATCCGGACCTCCCGGGACGCCGGCCCCGCCGGCCGGGATCCGCAGTACGGGTTCGGCCTGATCGACCCGGTGACCGCGCTGAGCGCGAGCGTGCCGCCGGTCAGCGCCAATCCGCTGCTCGACCCGGCCGCCGCGGCCAACCCGGCACCCACTCGGACAGCGGACGCGGCCGAGGAGTTCGACGTCACCCAGCACGGCGACCGCGGTGGCCCCACCGACCAGCAGGTCATGGTGGTAGTCATCGGCATCGCCGTGGTGCTGGTGCTGCTGCTGGGGTTGGCGGTGTTCCTGATCTGGAACCGACGTCGGTACCGCCGTGAGGCGGCCCTGGCGGCCGACCTGCCGGACGACCTGCTCGACCAGGCGGCCACCGACGGGTACGCCCCACCGGGTGCCGGTTACGCCCCGCCGCCCGGTTACCCCGCACCCCCGGGCTATGCCCCACCGTCCGGGTACGCCCCACCGTCCGGGTACGCCCCACCGTCCGGGTACGCGCCGCAGCCGCCGGGCTACGGCCCGCCTGGCGGGGGCCCGTCGGCTCCACCGGGGCACGACAACCGGTCCTGATCGCCGATGGCCGGCCGGGTGACCTACGTGTCACCGGCCGGCCATCGGCGTCTTCGGCGAGTGATCATGGCCGTGTCGACCGTTTCCACCCGGTTCGTCGGGGCGAGGCGACAGCCCCGGCTGCGTACCGTCACGGACACTGCGCCAGGATGGGTGCACACGCAGGTACCCCCGAGGAGCCCACGATCGCCAAGAAGCCTCAACCCGAGGGCGGCCAGGCACCGGTCGTCCAGCGCGTCCGCATCCGATACGCCAAGCGCGGCCCGCTGCGGTTCACCTCGCACCGGGACTTCGCCCGCGCCTTCGAACGCGCGCTGCGCCGGGCCGCCGTGCCGATCGCCTTCTCCCAGGGTTTCCACCCGCACCCAAAGATCTCCTACGCCAGCGCCGCCCCCACCGGGGTGGCGAGCGAGGCGGAATACCTGGAGATCGCCCTCCAGTCGGAGGTCGACCCGGAGGCGTTGCGCGCCGCGTTGGACGCCGCGCTCTCACCGGGGCTGGACGTCCTGGACGCCGTGATCGCCGAGGGAGGCAGTCTCCCGGACCGGATCGAGGCGTCGCGCTGGTACATCGAGATGCCCGAGGTCGACCCGGCGGTGCTGCGCGCGGCGGTGGACGCCTTCGTCGCGGCCGACGAGGTGCTGGTGGAGCGGATGACCAAGCAGGGCCGACGCACGTTCGACGCCCGTGCTGCCGTGATATCCATCGATGCCCCGGCGTCGGCACCGACGCCTTCCGGGGCGCCGGCCGTACCGTGTGCGATACTCGAACTGGTCGTGCGGCAGGTCACCCCGTCCGTACGGCCCGATGACGTCCTTTCCGGCCTCCGCGTGGTGGCCGACCTGGAGCCGCCGGTTTCGCCGAGGGTGACCCGGCTGGCTCAGGGCACGTTGACCGCGCAGGGTGCGATCGTGGATCCGTTGGATGCGGACCGCGACGGGGCAGCCATCGTTGGGCACTGACCGACGGTCGGTGTTCTGGCAGGCAGACTTCGGCGGTCGCGCACCACGCGCGCCCGGCGGAAACACTTTTGCGGCGACCCTGCGTGGCAGCGCTCACCCGCGCCCGGGCTAGCCAGAACTGGAGAACGTCCATGCTCGAGAACGAGCCCGAGGGCGGCGAACGGACCGGTTCACAGCCGGCCGGTGAAACCGCCGACGAGAGCACCACGACCGACGGCGCCGCCGTCGCGACCCCTACCACGGCCGTCGGCTCGGCCTCGGTCGAACCAGCAGGCGCGGAGACGGCTGAGCCTGCCGCGCCGGTACGGCGTGCGAGGGCGACCCGTCGTCGGGCCGCCCCGCTCAATCAGCCGGAGCAGACCGACGCGCCGATCGAGGCGTCCACGGGTGGGTCCGGCAGCGTCGAGTCGCCGCAGGCGGAGGTCTTCGCCCCGGTCTCCGGTGACCAGGACGTCGCACCGAAGACCCCCCGGCGCCGCCGCAAGGCCACCCCCGTCGAGACCACCGCCGAGGAGCCGTTGGTCGCCGCCTCCGCGGAGGCGGCCTCGGCCGAGGTGGTCCCGCCGGTCAAGGTGACCCGGACCAGGCGCAAGAAGGCCACCCCGGCTGCCGTCGAGGAGCCGCCCGCCAGCGAGCAGCCGGCCGCCGTCGAAGAGCAGCCCTCGATCGAGGAGCCGGTCGTCGCCGAGGAACCGGTTGTCGACGAGGAGCCGGCGGAGTCCGACCTGCGCGAGGCCGAGGCCGAGCTGAACGACACCGACACCCTCCCGAGGGCGAGCGCCGCCAAGCTGGCCTGGACCAGTGGGGCGCAGGAGCGCTCGGGCGAGGTGCCGCCGGGTGTGGCCGTCCCCGCTGTGGCCGATGAGCCCATCGAGCCGGCCGAGGTCGAGCCGGAGCAGCCGCGAACCCGTCGTCGGAGGGCCGCCCTCTCGGCGCCCACAGTGCTGTTCATGGCACCCCAGCCGGACGCTGTGCCGGTGACCCGGCCGGTGGAGCCGGCCCCGGTCGCCGAGGAGCCGGCTGTGGAGGAGGCCGCCGAGCCGTCCCGCCGCCGCCGGCGTGGTCGCCGCGACATCGAGCCGGTCGAGCCGGTCGAGGCGATCGAGGCCGAGGAAGAGCCGGTCGAGGAGGCCGACGAGGCCGCCGAGACGGATGAGGACGACGAGGACAGCGCCGCCGCGCGCCGTCGGCGCCGGCGTGGTCGCCGGGGCCGGGGCCGTGGCAAGGGCGGGGCCGACGACGCCGAGGACGAGGAGTCCGAGGAGGCGGCGCAGGCCGACGAGGAAGAGACCGCAGAGGTCGAGGCCGAGAGTGACGAGGACGAGGAGACCGAGGGCGGCGATGGCCTGACCCGTCGTCGCCGGCGTCGTCGTCGCCGTGGTGCGGGCGACACGGAGGGCGCCGCGGACGACGGTGTGCCGACCGTGGTCAAGATCCGCGAGCCGCGCCGGACCGTCGACGAGGTGCAGGGCGTCTCCGGCTCGACCCGCCTGGAGGCCAAGCGTCAGCGCCGCCGCGACGGCCGGGAGCAGCGGCGTACCCGACCGCCGATCCTCAGCGAGTCGGAGTTCCTGGCGCGCCGGGAGGCCGTCGATCGCGTGATGGCGGTCCGCCAGCGCGGCGACCGTACCCAGATCGCCGTCCTGGAGGACGGCGTGCTGGTCGAGCACTACGTCACCCGTAACTCCTCCGGCACCATGGCCGGCAACGTGTACCTGGGCAAGGTGCAGAACGTGCTGCCGAGCATGGAGGCGGCGTTCGTCGACGTCGGCCGGGGCCGCAACGCGGTGCTGTACGCCGGCGAGGTCAACTGGGACGTGTCCGGCCTGGAAGGGCGGGCCCGCTCGATCGAGCAGGCGCTGCGCTCCGGCGACTCGGTGCTGGTCCAGGTCACCAAGGACCCGATCGGGCACAAGGGCGCTCGGCTGACCAGCCACATCGCGCTCTCCGGCCGGCACCTGGTCTACGTGCCCAACGGCAACGCGTCCGGGATCAGCCGCAAGCTGCCGGACAACGAGCGCAAGCGGCTGCGCGACGTGCTCAAGAAGCTCGTTCCGGACGGCGCGGGCGTCATCGTCCGCACCGCCGCCGAGGGCGCCACCGAGGACGAGCTGGCCCGTGACGTCAAGCGGCTCCAGGCGCAGTGGGAGGACATCCAGGCCAAGGCCGCCGAGGGTGGCGCCCCGGCGCTGCTCTACGGGGAGCCGGACCTGGTCATCCGCGTGGTCCGTGACCTGTTCAACGAGGACTTCCGCGAGCTGGTGATCGAGGGCGAGCAGTCGTACGACATCGTCGAGTCGTACCTGTCGCACGTCTCTCCGGACCTGGTGGACCGGGTGCGCCGGCACGTCGGGACGAGCGACGTCTTCGCCGAGTACCGGATCGACGAGCAGATCATCAAGGGCCTGGACCGCAAGGTCTTCCTGCCCTCCGGTGGCTCGCTGGTGATCGACCGCACCGAGGCGATGACTGTCGTCGACGTCAACACCGGTAAGTACACCGGCTCCGGGGGCAACCTGGAGGAGACCGTCACCCGCAACAACCTGGAGGCGGCGGAGGAGATCGTCCGCCAGCTCCGGTTGCGCGACATCGGCGGCATCGTGGTGATCGACTTCATCGACATGGTGTTGGAGTCGAACCGTGAGCTGGTGCTGCGCCGACTCACCGAGTGCCTGGGCCGGGACCGGACCAAGCACCAGGTTACCGAGATCACCTCGCTCGGTCTGGTGCAGATGACCCGTAAGCGCATCGGCGCGGGCCTGCTGGAGGCGTTCAGCGAGACCTGCGAGTGCTGCAAGGGCCGGGGCGTCATCATGCACACCGAGCCGGTGCCGGAGAAGCCGCGCCCTGCCGGCGCGGGGGAGAAGGTCAAGGCGGTCGCCTCGGCGGTGGCCGCCCCCGCCCCGGCCGCCGAGCAGGCCACCACCTCGTCCCGCCGCCGGGCGCGCAAGAACGCCCCGGCCGAGCGGGCCGTCGTGGAGGTCGTCGACACCGACACCAGCGCCGAACCGGACGCCGACTACCAGGACACCATGGGCTACGACCTGTCCCGCTACGAATCGGACACCGCCGCCGCGCCGGCGATCTCCGACAGCCAGCAGGGGGAGTCGGCTCGGTTGGCGGCGGCGGACGACCCGGACGCGCTCGCCGACGGTGACGGCGACGAGGACGCCACCGAGGGTGGCGCCGGCCGACGCCGTTCACGCCGGGGTGGCGCCCGCCGGCGGACGCGCCCCTGACCGCCTGACCGGCCAAGTGTTTGACGAGGTCCCTTCCCCGGCAATGTGACGGGGGAGGGACCTCGCCGTTGCGGCCACCCCGGTCCAGGATCGGTCGTCCCGGGTCAGGAGAAGAAGATGCGTCGTCTGCTCGCCGTCACCGCGTTGGTCACCGTGCTGGCTGGCTGCTCCGCCGACCGGCCGGGGAGCGTCGGGCCAGGTCCGACCGGCGTGACCACCGGTGGCTCGGCCTCCGGGCCGAGCGGTGTTCCGGCCAGTGGTGCTGCGGCGGGCGGCGGCACGCAGGTCTGCGTCGCCGCCCAGCAGGCCAGCACCACCGCCGTACGGACGTACGTGGCGGAGCTGGGCCGGATGGTCGCGGCGGTGGGCGCCGGGGACAGCAGCACGGCCGAGGCCGCCCGTGGGCGGGCCGAGGCGGCACTGGACGGCTGGCGCACCGAGCTGCGGGAGCAGTCGGAGCAGGCCACCGATCCGCAGCTCAAGACTCTGCTCACGGACCTCGGCACCGAGGTGGCCGCGCTCAGCGTCGACGTCGAGTCGATCGACGAGACTGAGTTGGACCGGCTCCAGCAGCGTCTCGACCAGCTCTGCGCGCGCTGACCAGGGCGGGCCGGTTTGGGGTCGGGGCCGGCAATGGCGTACTCTTGCCTGCGGCCCACCTTTGGTGTGCCGAGTTCCCGTGTGCCCGCGCCGCCGTGCACTGCTACCCGGCGAGCCGCTGCGGGGACGACCGCCAGCAGCCTCAACGACAGGGAGTCCGCCTCCGATGTACGCGATCGTCAAGACCGGCGGCAAGCAGTACAAGGTCGCCGAGGGCGACGTGATCGAGGTCGAGAAGCTCACCGGTGCCCCCGGTGACGCGGTGAAGCTCACCGCGGTGCTCCTCGTCGACGGTGACGACCTGGTGACCGACGCGGCGAAGCTTGCCGAGGTCGCGGTGTCCGGCGAAATCGCCGCGCACACCAAGGGCCCGAAGATCCGGATCCACAAGTTCAAGAACAAGACCGGCTACCACAAGCGCCAGGGTCACCGCCAGCCGTTGACCCAGGTCAAGGTGACCGGCATCTCCAGCGGGAAGTAGGTCGTCCTCCAATGGCTCACAAAAAGGGTGCGTCCAGCTCGCGTAACGGTCGTGACTCCGCGGCCCAGCGACTCGGCGTGAAGCGCTTCGGTGGTCAGGTTGTCAGCGCCGGTGAGATCCTCATCCGGCAGCGTGGCACCAAGTTCCACCCCGGTGACCTGGTCGGCCGTGGCGGCGACGACACGCTGTTCGCGCTGTCGGCCGGTGCGGTCCTGTTCGGCACCAAGCGCGGTCGCAAGACCGTCAGCATCGTTCCGCAGCAGTAGTTCTCGAGCCAAGCGGGCCGCGGACCTACGGGTCCCGGCCCGTTTGGCTTTTTTCGAAGTGCGGGGTTGGACCTCGCTGGAAGGATTGACGCCGTGGCAACGTTCGTTGACCGGGTCGTTCTGCATCTGCAGGCCGGCGATGGCGGGCACGGTTGTGCCTCGATCCACCGCGAGAAGTTCAAGCCCTTCGGCGGGCCGGACGGCGGCAACGGCGGGCACGGCGGCAGCGTGTCGCTGGTGGTCGACCCGCAGGTGACCACGCTGCTCGACTTCCACTTCCACCCGCACGTCAAGGCCGACAACGGCAAGGGCGGCGCCGGGTCGAACCGGGACGGGGCCAACGGTCACAACCTGGTGCTCAAGGTGCCCAACGGCACCGTGGTGCAGACCACCGACGGCACCGTGCTGGCCGACATGGTCGGCGCCGGCACCACCTTCGAGGTGGCCCGCGGTGGGCGCGGCGGGCGGGGCAACGCCTCGCTGGCCAACGCCAAGCGCAAGGCTCCGGGCTTCGCCGAGCTGGGCGAGCCCGGCGACCAGCTGGACATCGTGCTGGAGCTCAAGAGCGTCGCCGACGTGGGCCTGGTGGGTTTCCCGTCGGCCGGCAAGTCGTCGCTGATCTCGGTGATCTCCGCGGCCAAGCCGAAGATCGCCGACTACCCGTTCACCACCCTGGTGCCCAACCTCGGTGTGGTCCGGATGGACAACCACACCTTCACCGTCGCTGACGTCCCGGGTCTGATCCCGGGTGCGGCGACCGGCAAGGGCCTGGGCCTGGAGTTCCTGCGGCACATCGAGCGCTGCGCGGTGCTGGTGCACGTCATCGACTCGGCGACCCTGGAGCCCGGGCGTGACCCGGTCGCCGACATCGACGCCATCGAGGCGGAGCTGAGCCAGTACGGCGGGCTCACCGACCGCCCGCGACTCGTGGCCGTGAACAAGGTCGACGTGCCGGACGGCCGGGACCTCGCCGAGATCGTGCGCCCCGACCTGGAGGAGCGCGGCTACCGGGTGTTCGAGGTGTCCGCGGCCACCCGGGAGGGGCTCAAGGAGCTGACCTACGCGATGGCCGACCTGGTCGAGGCCGAGCGCAAGGCCGCACCGCCCGCCGAGCCGACCCGGATCGTGATCCGTCCGATGGCCGTGGACGACGACGGCTTCACCATCACGGCCGAGGCGGACGGCTCCTTCACCGTGCGCGGTGTCCGGCCCGAGCGCTGGGTCAAGCAGACCAACTTCGACAACGACGAGGCGGTCGGCTACCTGGCCGACCGGCTGGCCCGGCTCGGGGTGGAGGACAAGCTGGCCAAGGCCGGCGCGCAGCCCGGTGACCTGGTCCGGATCGGCGCGCGCGAGTTCGACTGGCAGCCGACGCTGTTCGCCGGCGTGGACTTCGTACCCGGTAACCGGGGCACCGACGTCCGCCTGGAGGAGAAGTCGAACCGGGCCTCGGCGGCGGACCGGCTCGCCGCCCGTAAGGCCCGCCGGGTGCGGTCGGCCGACGAGGTGGGCGCGGACGCGTCCGACGACCTCGACGACATCGACGACGAGGACGACGCCGAGTAGTTCGTTGCGCTCTGTGATCGGGTTGATTTCCGGAAACCTCCGCGAAATCCACCCGTTCTAGCGTGGGGTGATGCTGATCGAGTCCCGGCCTGTCACCGATCCGGAGATCGCCGCCCTCGTCGTCGCGCAGCAGCGTGAGCTGCGCGAGGCCGACGGTGGGTTGGACGGGCAGGTCTTCATGCCGCACGACGACGTCCGCTACCTGGCCGTGGTGGTCAACGATCGGGCGGTCGCCTGCGGAGGGCTCCAGTCGCTCGACGCCGAGACCGGCGAGATCAAGCGGATGTACGTGCGGCCCGCGTACCGGGGGCGGGGCATCGCCCGCCAGTTGGTGGCCGCGCTGGAGGAGTGCGCGTTCCGACAGGGGCACTCGGTGGTCTGCCTGGAGACCGGCACCTACCTGCCGACGGCGATCGCGCTGTACACCTCGTGTGGCTACGAGCAGATCCCGGTCTACGGCGAGTACGTGGGCAACCCGTACAGCGTCTGTTTCGCCAAGCGGCTGCCGGTCGCGGCCTGAGGCGTCGCGTCGCCGGTCAGGCGCCGGTGCTGGCGTGCTCGACGGTCACCGGCTTCGACTCGGGTGAGGCGTGCTGGCGCAGGACGATGCTCAGCAGGATCAGCGCACCGACCGCGAGGAACTCGCTCTGCCAGTTCTGCATCGACTGGAACCAGAAGTCGCTGGTGCCGAGGAACTCCCACACCCCGATCGGCGGTGCGCCGCTCTGTAGCGCCTGCTCCTGGTTGTACGCGGCCGTGCCACCGAACAGGTGACCGACGAACGAACCGGCGAAGATCAGCAGCAGCGCGAGGGAGAGGCTGTTGCGGTAGATCACCAGCGGCAGACCGCCGACACGCACCGGCCAGGGCGACTGCGGGGTGGCCCGGCGCTCGTCGTCCTCCGGCCGGTCGGTCTGGTCCACCGGCTTCGACTCGGCCGAACCCCGCTGCACCAGGTGCGCGGTGAGCAGCACGTACCCGCCCATCTGGAGGAACTCCGACTCCCAGTTCTCGAAGACCGACTCGATGAAGTGCCCGCTGGTCAGGTACGCCGGCCAGCTCAGCGGCGCGGCGCCGAACTCGGTCAGCTCCTCATTGTGGGTCTGCCAGCCGAAGACGCTCTGCAACACGAGGAAGACCAGGAAGGCCCCCAGCATGGCGACGGCCAGGCCGTTGTTGCGTAGCCAACGAGGCATGACGTACCTCCTTCGGCGGTCGATTACCCCTGCCGGTGTGGCGGCGAAACCACCAAAAGCTCCAGGTCAGTGCCGTTCGGCGGGATTGTCGAGGCGCCCGCCGGTGCCCGCCTGGTTCGACAGCAGCAGCCCGAGCGCGAGCATCCCGAAGCCGAGCGCGAGGTGCAGCCAGTTGTCGGCGTCGTTCACTGGCAGGATGTTCGCCCCGCCCTCCGGGTTGACCGCCTCGATCCCCAGGCCGTACAGCCAGAGGGCGAGGTAGATCGCGCCGCCGGCGGCCAGGAACACGCGGGCGCCGGCGATGCTGCGGGCCATCACCAGGCCGACCAGCCCGAAGAGCAGGTGCACCGCGTTGTGCAGGATCGACACCTGGAACAGCCCCAGCAGCCGGGCGTCCGAGTGGTGTCCGGCGAATCTCAGCTCGCCGTAGTCGGTGGTGATGCCGGGGATGAAGCCGAGCACGCCGATCAGCAGGAAGACCCCGGCGACGGCCAACGCGGCCAGCTGGACCCGGGGTCGAGGGCCGGCCCGTCGGCCACCTCGCGCGTCTCGTGCCATCGCTGCCCCCTCCATGGATCTGCCAGCACTCGCGAACCTCACTGTCCGCAGCGGCGACGTGACGCAGCCCGACGATCCTCCATTTTGAAGTTGGAGCGGCCGGTCCCGCAGAGAAATGCACGAAGAGGTATGGAAGCCAAAACGCAGGGTAGGTCAATGGTCAGCGGCTGCGGCAACGCAGCCGCATCCCCCCAGCACAACCGCGACGACTTTCTGAGCGGAAGGGAAATCATGTCTTACGATCTTTCACCTACGTCTTCCACGTACGGGCAGGAGTCGACGAACGGCGGTGGCGTTCGCGACCAGGCGCGCCAGGTCGGTTCCGAGGCCGCGCAGGCTGGCGGCGCGGTCGCCCAGACCGCCAAGGAGCAGGGCACCGAGGTCACCCGCGAGGCGGCCCGGCAGGCCCGCAACCTGTACGGCGAGGCTCGCACCCAGCTCGCCAGCCAGACCGGTGAGCAGCAGCGCCGGGCCGCTGGTGGGCTGCGTTCGCTGGCCGACGAGATGCGCTCGATGGCCGAGCAGGGTGGCCAGGCCGGCCCTGTGACCGAGCTGGCCCGCCAGGCCGCCGACCGGGTGCACGGCGTCGCCGGCTGGCTCGAGGAGCGCGAGCCCGGCGACCTGATCACCGAGGTGCGCGACTACGCGCGGCGCAACCCGGGCACCTTCCTGGTCGGCGCGGCGGTTCTCGGCGTGTTGGCCGGCCGGCTGACCCGCAGCATCTCCTCCGCTGGCGACGACTCCGGCAACGGATCCTCGGCCTACCGGGGCGCCGGTGCGTACGACCCGGAGCAGACCGCCGTGATCCCGACGCCGCCGCCGGCACCCCGCGCGGCGCCGGACGCCACCCCGGCGGGCGGTTACCTCGACCCGACCCCCGGCACGTACACCGAGCCGACCCCCGGCGGTTACACCGACCCGACCCCCGGCGGTTACACCGCGCCGGCTCCCGGTGGCTACACCGAGCCGACCGGCACCGGGCAGCCGCTGCCGCCCGTGACCCAGACCGACCCGCTGCCGGGCGTGCCGTCCAGCGGCAGCCCGCGCCCGTGAGCCGCCGAGTCATCCGAAGGGAGGCGACGGCATGAGCATGCCGACGCAGGGGTCCGGGCTGGACTCCGGATACCACCCCGACGCGGGTGCCCCGCACACCGCCGCGGAGGTGAAGGGCAGCTCGCTGGGTGACCTGATGCGTCAGGTCACCACCGACCTGTCGACGCTGATGCGCCAGGAGGTCGAGCTGGCCAAGGCCGAGATCCGCCAGGAGGGCAAGAAGGCCGGCAAGACCGCCGGGCTCTTCGGCGGTGCCGGCTTCGGCGGCTACATGGTGGCGCTCTTCGTGTCCATCGCCGTGTGGCAGTTCCTTGACAACGTCATGGACTCCGGTCTGGCCGCGCTGATCGTGGCCGTGATCTGGGCCGCGGTCGCCGCCGTCCTCTACTCCAAGGCGAAGCAGAACGCCCAGCACGTGCGCGGGCTCAAGCAGACCAACGACAGCGTGCAGCGGATCCCCGACGCGCTCAAGCCGCACCCGGAGGGAGTCACCCGATGAGCACCGATCCCGATCAGATCCGCCGCGAGATCGAAGCCACCCGTAACAGCCTCAGCTCCGACGTGGACGCGCTGGCGTACAAGGTCAGCCCGAGCCGCATCGTCGACGACCGCAAGCAGCGGGCCCGTTCCGCTCTGCAGAATGTGAGGGACAAGGTCATGGGAACCGCGTCTGACCTCGGCCACGGCACCGGCCAGGCCGCCCACTCGGTGGGTGACCGCGCCTCGTCGGCGGCCTCCAGCGTCAGCGACGCCGCGCACTCGGCGGCGACCAGTGTCAGCGACGCCGCCCACAGCGCTCCGCGGGTGATCCGGCAGAAGTCCCAGGGCAACCCTCTCGCCGCCGGTCTGATCGCGTTCGGGGTCGGCTGGCTGGCCTCGTCGCTGATCCCGGCCTCCCGCCGTGAGCAGCAGGCCGCCACCCAGCTCAAGGAGCGGGTCAGCGAGCACAGCGGTGCGGTGACCGAGAAGCTTGGCACTGTGGCCAGCGAGCTCAAGGAAGAGCTGCGCGAGCCGGCCCAGCAGGCCGCCCAGTCGGTGAAGTCCACCGCCCAGGACGCCGTGCACGCGGTCAAGGACGACACGAAGTCGGCCGCGTACGACGTCAAGGACCAGGCCCAGCAGGCCCGGCACCAGGTCAACTCCTGACCCCACCGTAATCCCGACAGCTCGCGGCCACCTCGGTGACCGCGAGCTGTCGCGTTGTGGGGTCCGGTCAGTGGTGGCGGCGTCGCAGGGCGCGGGTCCGGTGGGCGGCCCGGCGGATTCGGGTGTCGCCGTAGCGGACACCGCCGAACAGGAACCGCTGGCCGACCGCGAGCCAGCCGCACACGCCGCGCTCCAGCAGCCAGACCGGAGCCGCCAACGCCGTCGCCGCAGGGAAGACAGTGGTGCCGCCGGCGCGACGGCGACCCACCTCGGCGAGGACCACGGTGCCGGCCGCCGCGCCGAGCACCAGCGCGGGCCGCCGGGCCGCGACCGCCGCGGCCAGCGCCGGCAGGACCGCGAGCGAGGTCAGCAGGCGCGCCGGCTGGGCCAGATCGTCGTACGCCTGACGGACCCGTTGCCCGCGGAAGTGCGCGGCGTCCGGAGGCAGCCGGCGTACGTAGAGCCAGGCCGGCGCCGCCTCGGTGCCGTCGTTCGCGCGCAGGGTGCGGATCAGCTCCAGGTTCTCGAAGAGCACGTCCGGGTCGTAGCCGCCCATGGCGAGGAAGGTGCTGCGACGCACCGCGAGGGTCCCCGGGTAGTCAGCGCCGAGCGCCCTGTTGAGCAGCGTCCGGCCGGTGTCCCACCAGGCGTGCCAGGGCAGCGGGTCGAAGTAGTTCTGCGGCCGCACCAGGTCGACCCGGTCCAGCAGCCGGTGCACGGCGGTCAGACCGGCCTCGTCGTACCGGACGTCGTCGTCGGCGATCACCACGTGCTCGTGGCCTGCCGCGCGCACGCCGGTGCGTACGCCGAGCACCTTGCCGTTGAGCCCGCGAGTGGTGGCGTCGGGCGGGAGGTGCCGGACCAGCCCCCGCCAGGCGTCGGCGTGCCGTGCGAACAGGTCCGGGGCGGAGCCGTCGACCACGATCACGTCGACCCGGTCGGCCAGCCACCGCAGGTAACCGGTCAGCTCGGCCAGGCCGGTGTCGGCGTGCCAGCGCAGCGGCAGCACGTACGTCATCGGCAGTCGGACCGGCGCCGTGCCGGCGCGGTCGTCTTCGACGCCCCACCCGCGCGCGGCGGGCCGGGCGTCACCAGCTGGGCTGAACAGGGACATCGACGGGCCTCCTCGGCAGGGCAGCGGTGAACCGGTGGCTGAGCAGCACCTGCCCGCATTCCCGCCGATCAAACGGACGTGTTGTTTCGACCGCCCGACGCCGGGTAGCGCTGCCGGAAAGAGGTGTCCATGCCCGGACCTCCGGGTGGAGGAGGCGAGATGACCAACAACGGAACGAGATGGGCGGTGCTCGGCGTCACCGCGGTCACGGCGGCCGGTGTGGGGCGGGCGGTGGCTCGCCGTCGGCACCGGCATCAGCCGGAGCGGCAGGACGGCTGGTACGTCGTGCGTCGCGGGGTGACCGTGGACCGGCCCCGGGATGAGGTGATCGGCTTCTGGACCGACCGGGAACGGCTGGACCGCGCGCTGGCCGGGTGGGCCACCCTGGAGCAGCTCGACGACCGGCGCTGGCGGTGCGTGGCCCGCGACCGGGCCGGCGGCGACACCGAGTGGCGGGCGGAGATCACCGTTGACGGGCCCGGCACGCTGCGGTGGCGGGTCGAGGACGGGCCGGTGCCGCAGGAGGGGCGGATCGAGCTGGCCGACGCGCCCCAGGGCCGGGGCACCGAGATCCGCGCCGAGCTGCGGTACCGCTCGGGCCCGGTGCGCCGGGTGTTGGGCCTGATCGGTGGGGACGACCCCGATCTGGCGCTGCGGGACGCCCTGCGGCGGGTGAAGTCGCTGATCGAGTGTGGCCAGGTGATGGACACCCGCGACGACCCGTCCGGCCGGAGCCCGAGGCAGGAGAAGGCGACCGACAAGGTCCGGGAGAAGCTGATGACGGGAGGCCGGGCGTGAGGGCACTGTGTTGGGAAGGCGTCGGCAAGCTGGCGGTGCGGGACGTGCCGGAGCCCAGAATCCGCGCCGAGGGGGACATCATCGTCCGCGTCCGGGCCAGCAGTGTCTGCGGCTCCGACCTGCACCTGATCAACGGGTACCTGCCGGCGATGCGGGAGGGCGACATCCTCGGCCACGAGTTCATGGGCGAGGTGGTGGAGACCGGGCCCGGCGTACGACAGCACAAGGTCGGTGACCGCGTGGTGGTCGGGTCGGTGGTCGCCTGTGGTGGCTGCTGGTACTGCCGCACCGAGCAGTACTCGCTCTGCGACAACTCCAACCCCCAGCCGGTGTTCACCGAGAAGCTGTGGGGGCACTCACCGGCCGGCATTCTCGGCTACTCGCACGCCGCTGGCGGCTACTCGGGGTCGCACGCCGAATACATCCGGGTGCCGTTCGGTGACGTTGGTGCGTTCGGTGTGCCCGACGGGGTGCCGGACGACTCGGTGGTGTTCGCCTCCGACGCGATGCCCACCGGGTGGATGGCGGCGGACTTCTGTGGGCTCACCGGTGGCGAGGTGGTCGCCGTCTGGGGCGCCGGCGGCGTCGGGCAGATGGCGGCCCGGTCGGCGCAACTCCTCGGCGCCGAGCGGGTCATCATGATCGACCGGTTCCCGGATCGGCTCGCCACGGCGGCCGAGCGGGTCGGCGTCGAGACGATCAACTACGCGGAGACGGACGTGCTGGAGGCGCTACGGGAGCTGACCGCCGGCCGTGGGCCGGACGCCTGCATCGAGGCCGTTGGCATGGAGTCACACGACGTCGGACCGACCTACGCGTACGACCGGACGAAGCAGGCGGCTCGGTTGCAGACCGACCGGCCGACCTCCGTACGCCAGGCGATCATGGCCTGCCGTAAGGGTGGCACGGTGAGCATCGTCGGGGTGTACGCCGGTCTGGTGGACAAGTTCCCGCTCGGCGCGGCCATGAACAAGGCCCTGGTGCTGCGGATGGGGCAGATGCACGCGCAGCGCTACATCCCGATGCTGCTCGACCGGCTCGCGGCCGGCGAGATCGACCCCGGCTACCTGGCCACCCACCCGATCTCCCTGGAAGAGGGTGCACACGGCTACGAGCTGTTCGAGAAGAAGCAGGACGGCTGTCTCCGCAGCGTGCTGCACCCCTGACCCGCTGGGATGCCGCCTCGCCGGTCCCCCCGAACGACCGGCGAGGCGGAGGTCAGGCGGTGCTTTGCGTCAGGCGGTGCTGAGCGTCAGGCGGTGCGTCGGATGTTGGTGAGGGTCAGGCCGAGGGGTGGCAGCGCCGGCATCCGGTGCAGGTCCAGGGCCAGGTCCTGGACGGGCACGTCGTAGCGCATGGTGCTGGTCAGGTTGGTGACCGCCCGCTTCATCAGGTCGATGGTGATCCACTCGCCCGCGCAACGGTGCCCGGCCCAGTGGTCACCGCCGCCCTGCGGGATCAGCTCGAACGGGTCCACGCGTCGGTTGGCGAACCGCTCCGGCCGGAACAGCTCCGGTTCCGGCCAGAGGGCCGGGTGGTGGTTGGTGCCGTACAGGTCGAGCAGGACCCGTCGCCCCTGGGGAAAGTGGTGGCCCTGCCAGTCGAAGGAACGCCGGACCCGGGCTGCCGCCATTGGGAAGAACGGGTAGTAGCGGCGTACTTCCTGGACGAAGTTCTCGGTGGCCTCACCGTCGCCGCGGACCCGTTCCCGCCAGCCCGGATGGTCGTGCAGGGCGAGCGCGGCGAACGCGATGTACTGGTCCACGGCGACCACCGGCCGCAGCACGTTGAGCAGTTCCACAGCCGCGACCCGGCGGGGGAGCAGCCGGCCCTGCCGGTCGCGGTGTTCGGCGATCACGGCCAGGGCGCTGCCGGGCGGCGCCGGAAAAAGACCGATCCGGGTCCGCTCGATGAGGTCGCCGAGCCAGCGTTCGGTGCGACGACGGGCGAGCCGTCCCCGCCAGTGCCGGGGGCCGACCGCCGCCGGAGCCTCGATCATCGAGTGCAGCTCGACGGCGCGTCGTTCAACCTGGGACGTGGGCAGCGGCACCCCCGCCCAGGCGCAGACCACCCGGGTCAGCAACCGGCCGAGCTCGTCGTAGAGCGGCAGCGGCCCGGCGGCCTCCCAGGCGGGGATCCGCGCCTGCCACTCGTCGTCGAAGAGTTGGCCGAGCTGCCGGATGGTGTTCGGCGTCATGATCGACATGAACATGGCCTTGCGGTCGGCGTGCTCCGGCCCGTCCAGCCCCTGCACACCACGCCGACCGGTGAGGGTCCGCTGCGCCCGCAGCGGCATGGCGGTCGCGCGCTGGAAGCGGTCGTTGTCGTAGAACAGCACCGCCGCCGGCCGGCCGCGCAGGCAGATGGTCGGGGCGAGCAGGATCCGGGTCTGGAAGACGTCGCTGCCGTACCGCTCGCAGCGTTCGCCGATGAACCGGTAGCCGGCGCGGAGCAACGCGAGGGTGCTGTCCGGGCTGCGGTCGGCCGGCATGGTGGCCATCGGGTCTCCTCACGCGCGGGTGTGGCCGGGTCGCCACCGGCCGGCTGCGTCTACCCCCGTGACGGCCGCTGAATCCCCGCGCCGACGGCACGCCGGCTGGCCCCTCCCAGGGGCAGCGGAACCTGGTTTGCTGCTGGTGGGGCAACCACGGGGAGGGCGGATGCGCGACAACACATCACCGCACTGGCGGCAGCGACGAGCGGTCGGTGCACTGGGCGGAGGCCGCGACGCGCGGCCACTCATCGGGCCGCCCCGGCGGCCCACCCGGCCACACCGCTTCTTCACCGTGCACCTGGGCTTCACCGCCCCCAGCGTGGTCGAGGCACGCGAGCTGGCCGTGGCGTACGCGGAGGCGCTCAACCTGCTCCGCCCGGAGGTGGCGCTCGGGGCGGCGGCCCTGTCACCGGCCGATGCCTGGCAGCGGGCCGAGCGGCTGTTCTGCGGTGCGCTCGGCCCGGACGGCGAGCGCTGCGTCGACGTGGCCGATCACCCCGGCTTCCACCACGCCCCGGGCCCCGGCGGTCTCGGCTGGGGCGACGGCGACGGCCCCGCCCGTGACTGACCGCCAACCCGGGGTCGCCGGTCCCGGGTCGACGGCCACCGCCCGCCGGCGGGCACGATCAGTCCAGGTCAAACTCGCCGTCCTGCGCGCCGGCCACGAACGCGTCCCACTCGGCCTGCGTGAAGACCAGCACCGGCCCGTCCGGCTCGGCCGAGTTGCGCATCCCGATCAGATCGTCGACGAAGGCGACCTCTACGGCGCTGTCGGAGGTGTCCCCTTCGGCCCGCTGCCAGACCGCCCGAGAGAGGTCGAAGTCGCCCTTGGGGTGCTGCGCCATTGTTCTTTCCTCCAGTGCCGAGGGTCGTGTGGTGACCGGGTGCCGATCCCCATCGGGCAGGATAAGCGGATGCCGAGCCTGACCCGTGTAGAGGCGACCGCGCGTGGCGCGGCGATTACTGTCGAGTCCTATCAGGTGGACCTTGACCTGACCGGTGGCACCGAGCTGTTCCGCTCCCGCGTCGAGATCCGGTTCCGGGCGACCGCCGGCACCGCGACCTTCGCCGAGGTCAAGCCCGCAAAACTGCTCGGCGTACGCCTCAACGACCGCGACCTCGACCCCGGTCTGCTCACCGACAACCGGCTGCCGCTCGACGACCTGCTCGCGGACAACACGCTGGTCGTCGAGGCGGAGATGGCGTATTCCAGGACGGGCGAGGGGATGCACCGCTTCGTCGACCCGGCCGACGGCGAGACCTACCTCTACGCGATGTCCTTCCTCGACAACGTGCAGCGCATCTTCGCCGCGTTCGACCAGCCCGACCTCAAGGCACCGTTCACCCTCTCGGTGACCGCTCCGCCGGAATGGACGGTGTCCGGCAACGCCGAGGTGGCCGCCAATCCCGCGCCCGGTCGTTGGGAGTTCGCACCGACCGCGCCGCTGGCCACATACTTCTTCTCGCTGATCGCCGGTCCGTACCACGTCCGGCGGGCCGAGCACGACGGCGTGCCGCTGGGTATCTACTGCCGCCGGTCGCTCGCCGAGCACCTGGACGCGGACGCCGAGGAGATCTTCACCGTCACCCGGCAGTGCCTGGACCGGTTCCACCAGCTCTTCACCGAGCGCTATCCGTTCGGCAAGTACGACCAGGCGTTCGTGCCAGAGTTCAACGCCGGCGCGATGGAAAACCCGGGCATCGTCACCTTCCGCGACGACTACGTGTTCCGCTCGGCAGTCACCGACAGCCAGCGCGAGCTGCGGGCCACCACCATCGCGCACGAGATGGCGCACATGTGGTTCGGTGACCTGGTCACCATGCGCTGGTGGGACGACCTGTGGTTGAACGAGTCCTTCGCGGAATACCTGGGCACCCGGGTCACCGCCGAGGCGACCCGCTTCGACCAGGCGTGGACCACCTTCGCGATGCGCCGCAAGGCCTGGGGTTACGCCGCCGACCAGCGCCCCTCCACCCACCCGGTCGCCCCGGACGAGGTGGCCGACACCGACGAGGGCCTGCTCAACTTCGACGGCATCTCGTACGCCAAGGGCGCCAGCGTGCTCCGGCAACTGGTCGCGTGGCTCGGTGACGAGGCGTTCCTCGCCGGCCTGAACGCGCACTTCGCGGCGCACCGCTTCGGCAACGCCACCCTCGACGACCTGCTGGCCAGCCTCTCCACCGCCAGCGGGCGGGACCTGTCCGGTTGGGCCGAGCTGTGGCTGCGTCGGCCACAGGTCAACACCCTGCGTGCCGAGGTCGCCGTCGATGCCGACGGCCACTACGCCGAGGTGGCCGTGGTGCAGACCGCGCCCGCGCCACACCAGGTGCTGCGCCCGCACCGCATCGGCGTGGGCCGCTACTCGATGGACGGCACCGTCGAGCGCGACGAGGTGGACATCGACCCCGACGCCGACGGTGCCCGCACGGTGCTGGGTGAGCTGACCGGCGCCCCGGCGGCCCGGCTGCTCCTGCTCAACGACGGTGACCTCAGCTTCGCCAAGGTGCGCCTCGACCCGGCGTCGGCGGACGCCGTTCCGCTGGTGCTGCCCGGGCTGACCGACCCACTGGCGAGGGCGGTGCTCTGGAGTGAGGCGCTGGACGCGGCGACCGACGGGGAGCGGCCGGTCACCGGCCTCGTCGAGCTGATGGTCGCCGCGCTGCCGGCCGAAACTGAGGTGATCATCGCGGAGGACGTGCTGACCCTGAGCCGGTCGCTGATCGACCGCTATCTCGACCCACTGGCCCGGTCCACAGCGCTGGCCCGGGTCGCCGGGGCGTGCCAGCGGCTGCTCGACGGTGCGCAGGCGGGGGAGTCGCTGCAACTCGCCGCAGCCCGCGGCTGGATCGCCGCGACCACCGACGCGGACCTGCTCGTCGGCTGGCTCGCCGGCCGGGACGTGCCGACCGGCCTGAAGGTCGACGCGGAGCTGCGCTGGGCGGTGCTGCGCCGGCTGGTGGTGCTCGGCGCCGCCGGCGAGGCGGAGATCGCCATCGAGGCAGCCGCCGACAACAGCTCCACGGGGGCGGAACGGGCCGCCCGCTGCCGGGCTGCCCTGCCCGACCCGGCCGCGAAGCAGGCAGCCTGGGAGATCATCGTGCGGGACACCGAGCTGTCCAGCCGGCCGTTGGAGGCGACCGCCGAAGGGTTCTGGCAACCCGAACAGGCCGAGCTGACCGCCGCGTACGTCGATCGGTACTTCGCGGACATGCCGGCCGCCGCGCGTCGGCGTACCCCCTGGACGGCCGACCGGGTCGCGGCCCTGGCGTTCCCCCGCTATGCCGTGGCGCAGCCGACCCGGGAAGCGGCCGCGGCGCTGCTGGCCCGCGACGACCTGACCCCCGGCCTACGCCGGGTGGTGACCGACGCCGACGACGACCTGCGCCGCGCGCTGGTCGCCCGAACGGCGGTGGCCGCCGCGTCCGCATAGGGCTGGTTGGGCGCGGGGTCCGGGACGGGCGAACCCCCGATTCCCGGACCCCGACTCGATCAGGAAGTGCTCCCGCGCCCGTAGCTCAGCGCAGCGCGGGCTCCGCCGTGACCGGCGCGTCCCAGTCGATGACGTACCGCTGCTCGTGGGCGATCGTCTTCTCCGGGTCCATTGCGGTGCGCACCAGCAGGGGCATCAGCAACGGCATCAGCGTCCGGCCGACCGGCCCCGGCGCCTTGGTGTGGTTGATCCGCGCCGCGCGGGCGGCGACCTTCTCCACCCGGGAGCGGCGGAGCCGGTCGAACGCGGCGAACGCCGACGCCACGTCCGGTAGGTCACGCAGACAACGGGCGAGCTGCACCGCGCTCTCGATGGCCAGTGACGCGCCCTGCCCGGAGCTGTTCGACGGTGCGTGCGCCGCATCGCCGACCAGCACCATCCGACCCCGGTGCCAGTGCGGCACCGGCGGCATGATCTGCAACGCCCCGACCACCTGGAGCTCGTCCGCCGTGCTGGTCGCCATCAGCTCCCGGCCCGGGTCGTCGTCGCCGTAGGTGTCGCGCAGCGTGGCCAGCCACTGCGTCGACGGCACCGTGCGGGCCTCGACCAGGCTCATCGGCCGCTGGTACGGCAGGTTGGCCCCCCACCGGGTGCCACCGCCCGGCTCCGGCCAGTAGAGGTAGTAGCCGCGGCGCCCGAACGCGAACGTCATGGTGCCCGGCTCCGCATCCACCTCGTGCCGGGCCACCGCCTCGAAACCGAGCAGGCCGGTGAACCGGGGGCCGGGTGCGGCCGGGTCGATCAGGCCACGAACGGTCGACCGGATGCCGTCGGCACCGATCAGGACGTCGGCGGTGGCGGTGCTGCCGTCCTCGAAGCGGGCGGTCACGCCGCTCTCCGACTGCTCGGCGTCGACCAGCCGCTTGCCGTACGCGAAACCGACCCCCTCGGCGACAGCCTGGTCGTGCAGCGCCTGATGCAGCTCGGCGCGGTGTACCACGCGCAGCGGTGGCACTCCGCTCAGCGTGGGCAGGTCGATGCGGCGTCGGCCGACCGCCATCACGCTGCGCGTGATCGGGGTGGCGGCCGCCGTCACCGCCTGGTCCGCGCCGACCGTACGTAGGGCCGCCACGCCGTTGGGCGCGAGCGCGAGGGTGCCGCCGATGCCGCCAACTCCGCTGGCGGTGGCCGGGTACGCCTCGTGGACGGTCGCCGTGATGCCGGCGCGGCGCAGTGCGAGTGCCGTCACCGGTCCGGCGATGCCGCCGCCGATGACGATCGCGGTTCGTACCGTGGTCATGCTCTTCTCCCTGAGGTGTGTGGTCGCGTGCGACCGACCTGGGAGGGAGCCCGGTTATCCTCTGGTTGCCGCTTCGGGCCGGGCGCCTTCCCAGGCATCGGTTCGGGGTAAGGGCTCCGGCGGGGTGTTGGCGCACCCCGCCGGAGCCGTTCTTCAGTCGGCTTCCCGGCTGCTGGTTGTCGGGGTGCTGGCTTTCTGTGTGGTGGTGTTGTTGCTTTCGGCGGTGGCTTTCGCGGTGGTGGTTCTCTGGGACAGCTCGGTCAGCTCCGCGGGCATCTCGCCGGTCTCGTGGAAGGCCCGCCAGGTGTCCAGCCCCGGGTAGCTGCCCGAGGTCAGCTCCGCGAGCAGCCCGCGCAGCCAGGAGGCCTCCGCGTCGCGCATGGCGAGGTCGTACTCCGACTCCACCAGGAACAGCCGCGGAACCTCCCGCAGGTGCGCGTCGAGCGCTTCCCGGTCCTGGCGGATCGTGTCCTCCAGCAGGTCGAGCCGTTGCCGCAGCAGGGCGGCGGCCTCGTCGGGATGCAGGGCGGCGAGAACGGACAGGCCGGCTCGGAAACGGGGATGCTCGGGCATCGGCGTGGAGACCAGCTCGCGGGCCCAGTCGACCAGCTCCGCCCGCCCCGCATCCGTGATGCGGTAGACGGTGCGTTCCGGGCGCCGACCCTCGCGGACGCTCTCCACCGCTTCGATCATGCGGTGTTTGTCCATGTTGCGGATCACCGTGTAGAAGGACCCCCACTTGAACTCCATGTCCTGGTCCTTGCCCCAGGCACGCAGTGCGGTGGCGATCTCGTACGGGTGCATCGGCCGCTGGACCAGGGCAGACAGCACGGCCAGCGCCAGCAGGTTGCCGACCTTGCGCCGCTTCTGCACGACGCCTCCTCTGCTCGCGGACGATTACTCGTAGACGAGTATATGCCCGAGCTGGCTCGCCCGCGACCCTCATGCGGCGTCCCCTCACGCGACGCCCTCAATGCGGCGACCCTTTACGCGCGACCCCCGTATTACCCCGCGAGGTGACCACCACCACGCCGCCGGGCCGAGTCGTCTGCCCGGCAGGCTGCCATCCGGTGGCCTGACGTGCGCCCGATGCCGGGCCCCAACGGCGCCCCACGACGTCCGGCCTACGATCACGGGGTGGAGGAAGACATCCGGCGGATCGGGATCATGGGTGGCACCTTCGACCCGATCCACCACGGGCACCTCGTCGCGGCCAGTGAGGTGGCGGACCGGTTTGGTCTGGACGAGGTGGTTTTCGTCCCCACCGGTCAGCCGTGGCAGAAGGCTGACGAGCCGGTCAGCCCGGCCGAGGACCGGTACCTGATGACGGTCATCGCCACCGCCTCCAACCCCCGCTTCCAGGTCAGCCGCGTCGACATCGACCGCAGTGGCCCCACCTACACGGTCGACACCCTGCGTGATCTTCAGGCCGAGTACGGCCCCAAGGTGCAGCTGTTCTTCATCACCGGCGCGGACGCGTTGCAGCGCATCCTGTCGTGGAAGGACCTGGACGAGATCTTCGAGCTGGCCCACTTCGTCGGGGTGACCCGGCCCGGCTTCCAGTTGACCGACAAGCACCTTCCGGCCGACACCGTCAGTCTGATCCAGGTGCCCGCGATGTCCATCTCGTCGACCGACTGCCGCGCTCGGGTCGCCCGTGGTGAGCCGGTCTGGTATCTGGTGCCCGACGGTGTGGTGCAGTACATCGCCAAGCGGCGCCTCTATCAGGGCTGATCACGCCCGGTATGGCCCGTTCTGTGCCCTTAACCGACCAGAACTGACCGGTCGGGGTGTCGCCGGGTATGAGACGCTTGGACGATCGCACGCTTGATCTAAGGAGAACGGTGACAGTTTCCGAACGCGCTCACGAGCTGGCTATCGCGGCTGCCCAGGCCGCTGCCGACAAGAAGGCGCAGGACATCACGATCATCGACGTCGGCGACCAGCTCGCCATCACCGACGCGTTCGTGCTCGCCGCCGCCCCCAACGAGCGTCAGGTGCTGGCCATCGTCGACGCCATCGAGGCGAGCCTGCTGGAGCTGCCGGAGAAGGCGAAGCCGGTGCGGCGCGAGGGTGAGCGTGGCGGCCGTTGGGTGCTGCTCGACTACGTCGACATCGTGGTGCACGTCCAGCACACCGAGGAGCGCGAGTTCTACGCGCTCGACCGGCTCTGGAAGGACTGCCCCACCATCCCGTTCGTCGACCGCGACCTGGTCGAGGCCGACGCCAGCGGGTCCGCCGCAGCAGAATGACCCGGCTGATCGTCTGGCGGCACGGCAACACCGACTGGAACGCCGCCAACCGCGTGCAGGGGCAGACCGACGTACCCCTGAATGAGCTGGGCCGCGACCAGGCCCGCGCCGCCGCCCCGCTGCTCGCGGCGCTGCGGCCCGACGCAATCGTGTCCAGCGACCTGAGCCGCGCCGCGGAGACCGCTGGCGCGCTCGCCGCGCTGACGGGGCTTCCGATACGCACGGACCCCCGGCTGCGCGAGCGGCACTTCGGTCAGTGGCAGGGTCTGCACCTCACCGAGGTCGCCGAGCGCTTCCCCGAGGAGTACGCGCGCTGGCGGGCCGGCGACCCCGATCCGGGCGCGGATCTGGAGCCTCTGCACGACCTAGGCGAGCGGGTCGGCGCCGCGTTGCGGGAGGCGGCCGACGCGGCACCGGGCGGCACCGTGGTGATCGCCACCCACGGTGGTGGCTCCCGGCAGGGCATCGGCCACCTGCTCGGTTGGGACACCAGCGTGCTGCGCACCATCGGCTCCCTGGCCAACTGCCACTGGAGCGAGCTACGGCACGACGACCGCGCGCCGGCTGTCGGGCGTCCGCAGGACGTCCGGGGCTGGCAGTTGCGGGCGCACAACGTCGGCCTGGTCACTGCCCCGGTCGTCGTCGACGCGATCTGAACGCTTCCGCCTCGTCGTTCGACCTCTCGATCGGCTAGCGTGCCGGGCATGCCCGTCGCGGTTGTCATCGACTCCACCGCCTACCTTCCGCCCGAGCTGGTGCAGGCGCACCGGCTGACCGTCGTTCCGTTGACCGTCGTGCTCAACGGCGCGGAAGGGCTGGAGGGGGTGGAGACCCAGCCGGCCGACGCCACCCTGGCGCTGAGCGCCCGGCGGGTCACCGCGACCACCTCCCGGCCGGCACCCGAGCAGTTCGCCCGCACGTACCGCCGACTGCTCGACGACGGCGCCGACGGCGTCGTCTCGGTGCACATCTCCGCCGCCCTGTCCGGCACGGTGGAGGCGGCCCGGCTCGCCGCCGCCGACTTCGACGGCCGCGTCGAGGTCGTGGACAGTCGCTCCACGGGCATGGGCCTCGGCTTCCCGGCCATCGCGGCCGCCACCGCCGCCCAGGCGGGCGCCGACCTGACCGGGGTACGCGACGCGGCGCTCGCCGCCGTCGCCCGCACGACCGTCTGGTTCTACGTCGACACGCTGGAGTTCCTTCGCCGAGGCGGCCGGATCAACGCCGCCGAGGCGCTGCTCGGGACCGCCCTGTCCGTCAAGCCGATCATGCACATGCCGGACGGGGCGATCGTGCTGCGGGAGAAGGTCCGTACCGCCAGCCGTGGAGTGGCCCGTCTCGTGGACCTGGCCGTCGAGGCGGCCGGGGACGACGATGTGGATATCGGTGTGCATCATCTGGCCGCGCCGCAGCGGGCCGAGGCGTTGCTCGCCGCGCTGACCGGACGGTTCGGTGACCGGCTGCACGACACGTACGTCTCCGAGGCGGGTGCGGTCGTCGCCGCGCACGCGGGCCCAGGTCTGGCCAGCGTGGTCGTCCACCGCAGGCCGGCCGGCTGAGCCGATGGCGACGTCCTGTGTGGTCACCGGCGGTGGCCGTGGTGTCGGCCGGGCCGTGGTGGAGCGCCTGGTGGCGACCGGTGTCACGGTCGTCGTGCTGGAGCGCGACGCGGACGCGGTCGACTGGCTGACCGGGCACCCGGCCGCCGACCGGCTCGTCGCCGTGATCGGCGACGCCGCCGACGAGCAGGTGGCCGAGCACGCCGCCGAGCTGGCCGAACGCGCCGCGCCCCTGTCCGGCTGGGTGAACAACGCGGCGGTCTTCCGCGACGCCGCCCTGCACTCCGTCTCCGCCGACATGGTGCTGGAACTGATCGAGCTGAACCTACGCCCGGCAGTGGTGGGCGCCGCGGTGGCCGTACGCCGGTTCCTGGCCCGTGCGGCCGGCGGCGCGATCGTCAACGTCTCGTCGCACCAGGCCCGCCGGCCGGTGTCAGGCGCCTTGCCGTACGCGACGGCGAAGGCCGCGGTGGAGGGGCTGACCCGGGCGCTGGCCGTCGAGTACGGGAGGCACGGAATTCGTGCCAACGCGGTCGCGCTCGGTTCGATCGCCACCGAGCGGCACGCCGACTTCCTGGCCGCGCAGGAACCCTCCCAGGCCCAGTGGATCGACGCCGAGCTGACCCGGCTGCACCCGGTGGGGCGCATCGGGCGGGTCGACGAGGTGGCCGAGGCCGTCGCGTACCTGCTGTCACCTGCGGCGAGCTTCGTCAACGGGGTGGTCCTGCCGGTGGACGGGGGACGGGCCGTGCTCGGCCTCGACCCGGAGGCCCGCTGACGGCGTACCCGTCGGGTAGCCTGGTTGCGCGCCCCAGATGGGCCTACCCCCGGAGGTTCTGGCTACTTCAGCCACCACGCCGAGATCGACGCGATGCACGCGTCTCTCGTGCGGGATCCGGGGCGTCGGTGCCCTCGGGGCGTCGTCATCGGTGTGGCTGGCTGAGCGCTGTGGGCCTCCGGTCGGGTCTTCGGATCGACCGGGAAGAAGACGGTACGCATGACAGTCACGTTCAACCACACCATCATCGCCACGAAGGACAGGAACGCCTCGGCCGCGTTCTACCGGGAGCTGTTCGAGCTGCCGGAGGCGCCGTCGTGGGGGCCGTTCGTCAACGTCCAGCTGGACGAGGGTGTGTTGCTCCAGTTCGCCGAGCCGCCGGTGGACATCCAGATGCAGCACTACGCGTTTCTCGTCGACGACGAGCTCTTCACTCGGTGCCTGGCGTTCGTCCAGGGGCGCGGCATCACGTACTGGGCCGACCCGCAGCTGAAGCGGGAGGGCGAGACCAACACCGAGCACGGTGGGCGAGGCTTCTACTTCATGGACCCGGCGGGCCACGCCATCGAGATCATCACCCGGCCGTACGTGTAGCGACCGGCGTCGACGGCACCGGCACTCGGGACCCACATAGGTGTGAGCGTGATGCCTCAGGGTCATCTTGATGACTCAGAGGCATCACGCTCATAGGCTGATCCGGCTCGGCCCCGTCGGTGAGGTGTGCCCCTAGCAGATTGTGCGGTGATCAGGGCGTTGTCCACAGGACGCTGGTTGTCCACAGAGGGGGAGGGCGGTTCGCCCCGTCGCGCTGTCCTCCGCTCTAGCGTCGGGCCGTGTCGCACGACGAGGAGACCGAGGTCCGCCAACGCCTGCGCTGGCTGACCGACCCGCCGGAGGGTTCGCCGCCAATGCGGGCTGAGGTGCCGCTTGTGGGCGTACCCCCGCTGGGTGTGTTGCCGCCCCGGGCCGATGCGCCGCCCGCTGAGTCGGACGCGCGCGGCGCATCGGCTGGCCTCGCGGCCGAGCCCGGGTCGCGGCTGCCCGGGCCTGGGGCGTTCGACCCCGGGCGGCGCGGCGTGCGGGCGTTGGCGGTTGTCGCCGTGGTGGTCGTGCTGGGCGCGGCCGGTTGGGCCTGGCTGTCACGCCCGCAGTCGGAAGCGGTCGCTCCGCTGGTCAGTGTGACCGCGTCTGCCGCACCGGCGGACGATCCCAGCGCGTCCGGCTCCGGCGAGCTGGTGGTGGCGGTCGCGGGGAAGGTTCGCAAGCCGGGGCTGGTGCGGTTGCCGGCCGGGTCCCGGCTCGCCGACGCGGTGCAGGCGGCTGGCGGCGCGCTGCCCGGTGTCGACGTGGCGTTGCTCAACCCCGCCCGCAAGGTCACCGACGGTGAGTTGATCGTGGTCGGGGTGACGCCACCGCCGGTGCCGGGTGGTGCGGCCGGGCCACCCGGCGGCGCGGCCGGGCCGGCCGTCGGGCCGTTGAACCTGAACACCGCCACGTTGGCCCAGCTCGACGCGCTGCCCGGGGTCGGGCCTGTCCTCGCCCAGCGGATCCTCACTCATCGGGACCAGCACGGTGGGTTCAAGGCCGTCGGCGACCTGCGCCAAGTCGACGGGATCGGCGATGCGCGGTATGAGCAGCTCAAGGACCTGGTGACGGTGTGAGCGGCGGTGCCCCGAGGCCGTCGGACGGTGTCGGTGTCGTGCCAGCCGAGACCTCCCCGCCGGACCTGCGGCTGGCCGGGTTGGCGGTGGCCGCCTGGCTCACCGCGCTCGCCGGCCTGCACCTCGGCGCCGGCCCACTTCTGGCGGTCACCGTGGCGGCGGCCGGCGTGACGACGGCGGGCGCCCTGCACCTGCTCGGTGGGCTCGGCCATCCCCGGGCCGCTGTCCGCCGCTACGGCTGGATCGCCGTCGCGGTCGGCCTCGGCGTGGTCTGCGCAGGAGCGGCCACCGCAGCCCGGCTCGCCGTCCGCGACGCACCGCCGGTCCGTGCCCTTGCCGAACAGCGAGCTTCGGTCACCGCCGACCTGGTGGTCCGGGACGATCCGCGTCCGATCCGCAGCGCCGGTCGGCCCGGCATGCTGCTGGTGTCGACGGAACTGGTCCGGCTCACCGGCCCGGACGGCCGACGCATCGACGCGTCGGTGCAGCTGCTCGTCCTGACGACCGACCCGGCCTGGCGGGGCCTGCTGCCCGGGCAACGCCTCACCGCCGACGGCCGGCTCGGCGTTCCGCGCGGTGGTGACCTCACCGCGGCGGTGCTCAGCACCGACGGCCCTCCGCAGCGGCACGGTGCGTCGTCCTGGGCGCAGCGCGCCGCCGGGACGCTGCGCGCCGGCCTGCAACGAGCCTGTGCGCCGCTGCCCGACGATCCGGGTGGGCTGCTGCCGGGTCTCGTGGTGGGGGACACCAGCCGACTGCCACCTGCCGTCGAGGAGGACTTCCGCGCCACTGGGATGACACACCTCAACGCCGTTTCGGGAAGCAACGTGGCAATTGTCGTAGGCGCGGTGTTGCTGCTGGCCCGGTGGGCGCGGGCCGGCCCGTGGCTCGCCGCCGGGCTGTGCGGGGTGGCGCTGGTGGGCTTCGTCATCCTGGTCCGGCCGTCACCGAGCGTCGTACGGGCCGCCACGATGGGGGCGATCGGGCTGGCCGCGCTGGCCGCGGGTCGTCCCCGGGCAGCACTGCCCGCGTTGGCCGCCGCCGTCACCGTGCTGGTCCTGGTGGACCCGGAGCTGGCCGGTGATCCCGGTTTCGCGCTCTCCGTGCTGGCCACCGGTGGCCTGTTGTTGCTCGCGCCGCGCTGGCGGGACGGCCTGCGGAGGCGAGGTGTGCCGCCCGGCTTGGCGGAGGCGCTGGCCGTGCCGGCGGCGGCGCAGCTGGCCTGCGGGCCGGTCGTCGCCGGCATCTCCGGCACGGTCAGCCTGGTGGCGGTGCCGGCCAACCTGTTGGCGGTGCCCGCCATCGCGCCGGCGACCGTGCTGGGAGTGCTGGCGGCCATGATGTCGCCGATCTGGCCGGGCGGCGCCGAGTTCCTCGCCTGGCTGGCGAGCTGGCCGGCCTGGTGGCTGGTGGTCATCGCCCACCAGGGCGCCCGCTTGCCGGGTGGCACCCTGCCGTGGCCGGGCGGGGTGCCGGGCGCCCTGCTGTTGACCGCGCTGACCGTCGCGCTGCTGATCGCGGTGCGCCGGCCACTCGTACGGCGACTCGTGGCGGTCGTCGGCGTCGCCTCGGTGCTCGGTGCGCTTCCGGTGCGGCTGGTGTTCGCCGGCTGGCCGCCGCCGGGTTGGGTGGTGGTGGTCTGCGCTGTGGGTCAGGGCGACGCCGTGGTGTTGCCGGTCGCCCCCGGTCGGGCGGTGGTGGTGGACGCCGGTCCGGAACCCGGGGCGGTGGACGGTTGCCTGCGCCGGCTCGGCGTACGGGAGGTGCCGCTGCTGGTGATCAGCCACTTTCACGCCGATCACGTGGGAGGAGTGGCCGGGGTGTTCCGGGGGCGGCGGGTCGACGCCGTGCTGGTGCCGTCCTCGACTGACCCGGACAGCGGTCGGGACGTGGTTCGGGCGGCGGCGACTGCCGGACGGGCCGCGTCGTTCACCACGGTGTCTGGGGCCCGCCATCCGATCGGGGACGTCGACCTGCTGGTGCTCGGCCCGCCGTACCCGCTGGCCGGCACGAGGTCCGATCCGAACAACAACTCGTTGGTGCTGCTCGCCACGGTGGCCGGGGTGCGGATCCTGCTTCCCGGAGACGCGGAGACCGAGGAGCAGCACGCGATGGTGGCGCGGGCCACGCCCGGCCAGTTGCGGGCGGACGTGTTGAAGGTCGCCCACCACGGTTCGGCGTACCAGGACGTCGGTTTCCTCGACGCGGTGCGGCCCTCCGTCGCGCTGGTGCCGGTCGGCACCGGCAACACCTACGGACACCCGAGCCCTGGGCTGCTCGCGCGATTGGGCAGGGGCGGCGCTCGGGTGCTGCGTACCGACACCGATGGCGACCTCGCGGCGGTTCGGACGAGCCACGGACTGGGTGTGGCCCGGCGAGGTGTCCCAGTGGGCCGGCGACCCTGAGCCGACGGCGGGGAGGTTCTGATCGACTCCGAGTTGCTGATATCGGGGTATGAGCAGCTGTCCGATACCGCGATATCGCTGATCCCGTGTGGATCAACTCCATGCGGGCGTTCCGGTGTGGCCCAGGTCGCTGTCAGGGCTGAAGATGCGGGTAAATTGCGGATTGCATGGGGAATTGAGATAGATGTCGGGATTTGCGCTGTGTGCGGGCTGCGCCGACCAAGCAGCGAATGAGCAGGCACGATCCCGAGCCGGGCCGTGCGAATATGGGCGGCGTGACCCCCGCCAGCTTCGCCCCCATTCTGCTCGTCCTCGGTGACGAGGAGCTGCTCGCCACGCGCGCGGTCACCGAAGCTGTCGCGAAGGTTCGCGGTGTCGACCCCGAAGCGGACGTCCGCGAATACCAGGCCAGCGCGCTCACCGTCGGCGAGATTGCCGAGATGCTCAGCCCGTCGCTGTTCGGTGGACGGCGGCTGCTGATCCTGCGCTCCGGTCAGGACGCCCGCAAGGATCTGGTCGCCGCACTGCTCGCGTACGCGAAGAACCCCGACCCGGACGTCCAACTGCTGGTGCTGCACCTGGGCGGCGCCAAGGGCAAGGCGTTCGCCGACGGGCTGCGGGCAGCCGGCGCGACCGTCGTTCCGGCGGCCAAGCTCAAGGGGCACCGCGACCGGCTGGCCTTCGTCCGCGACGAGATCCGCCGAGCTGGCGGAAAATGCACCGACGACGCCGCTGAGGCGCTCATCGCGGCTGTCGGCAACGATCTGCGCGAGCTGGCCGCCGCCTGTTCCCAACTGATCGCCGACACGGACGGGCGGATCAGCGCCGATACGGTCTCCCGTTACTACCGCGGCAGGGTCGAGGTGACCGGCTTCACCGTGGCGGACGCCACCATGGTCGGTGACGTGCCGGCGGCGCTGGAGGCACTGCGCTGGGCCCTGCACGTCGGGGTCGACCCGGTGCCCATCGCCGACGCCCTGGCCGACGGGGTACGCACGGTTGCCCGGGTGGCCTCGGCTGGGCGGGGCAACCCGTACCAGCTCGCCAGCAGCCTCGGGATGCCCGCGTGGAAGATCGAGCGGGCGCAGCGGCAGGGGCGTGGTTGGACCCCGGAGGGCCTGGTCCGGGCCATGCAGGTCGCCGCCGAGTGCAACGCGGCCGTCAAGGGCGGCTCCGACGATCGGGCGTACGCCCTGGAGCGTGCGGTCTTCTCCGTCGCCGCGGCCCGGCAGGGCAGCGCCAGGTGACGGGGGCGAACCGCCCGGCCTGGGCCACCATCCCCGTGGACGAGGAGCGTTACCGGCCGCTCTACGCCCGACTCCTCGGCCTGCGGTTCGTCAACCCCGGCGGTGTGCTGTGCTTCCTCTTCTTCGAGGGCACGATCGCTCTGGCGGTGCTGCTCGCCCTCGCCGAGCTGGTCACGTGGTGGGCGGTGCTGGTGCTGCCCGTCGTGGTGGCGGCCATGGTCAAGCTCAACGACATGGTGGCCGCGATCGTGGTCCGTTCCGCCGCGCTCGTGCCCGAGCAGGAACGGGACCGGTTCCGACGGCAGATGGAGCCGGCGGTCGGCCGAGCCCAGGTGGAGTGGATCTCGCACAGCGTCACCGGCGTGGTGATCACCGCGGATTCGGTGCCGCCCGCCCGCCGCTCCGACCCGTCAGACTGAGCCCGACCCGTCAGACCGAGCTGGTCGGTCGGATCGAGCGTCGGCCCGCCCGACTCAGCGCGGCCCGCGGATTGAGCGTCGGCCCGTGAGATTGAGCCGTCTGGTCTGCGGGCACGACACCGGCCTGCGGACACGCGGAAGCCCCGGGCCTGAGCCCGGGGCTTTCCGAATCGGTCTGACGGTTGAGTCGTCAGGCGGCGGAGAGCGCACCCACGCGCTTCGCGATCGCGGACTTGCGGTTCGCGGCCTGGTTGGAGTGGATCACGCCCTTGCTGACGGCCTTGTCCAGCTTGCGAGAGGCGTCCAGCATCAGCGCGGTGGCCTTCTCGACGTCACCGGCCTCGGCAGCCTCGTTGAACTTCCGGACGGCGGTCTTCAGCGACGACTTGACCGACTTGTTGCGCAGCCGGGCCTTCTCGTTCTGCCGGTTGCGCTTGATCTGGGACTTGATGTTCGCCACGCGACAGCCTCGTCTTGATAGCTCGGGTTGGTCAGCTTCTACGCTGGATGACGAACATGCGTCACCGCTGCGCGAAGAGCCAGGTTACCAGGTCGCCCGGGACGAGCCAAAACGGCTCGGCCTTCGCGCGGACGGACCCGGCCCGTCGACCACCAGATTACGCCCTCGACCGTTACGGCGGCTCACCCCCGGCCCGCGTCGCGCCCAGGTCAGGCCGCGCCCAGGTCAGGCCGCGTCATCGTCAGGCCGCGTCACCGCCAGGCCAGCCCGCCGCCAGGCCGGCCGGCTCACCGCCAGCCCTGGCGGCGGGCCAGCCAGTCGAGTGACTGCTCGCCACTCCAGCGCTGGTGGGCGGGCAGGTGCGGCGAGGCCGTCGGCGGCGCCGCAGCAGCACCGGTGAGGTAGTAGCCGGCCAACGCGGCCAGGGTCGCGTCCAGCGCGTCCGGGGGCGCGCCGACGGTCGTCGGGTGCGTGGCGAAGAGCCGGTCCGTGTCCAGCCCGCTGGCGTACGCGGTGAGCAGCAGGCCGGCCAGGTCGAACCAGGCCGGGCCGGAGCAGACCCACGTCCAGTCGCAGAACCAGGCTCGGTTGTGCCCGTCGATCAGCACGTTGTCGACCCGCAGGTCCCCGTGGATCAGGCTGGTCGCCCCGGCGGCGTACCGGGGGAGGCGGGACTCCAGCGCCACCAGCTCGGCCAGGCGACCCTGCGCCGGAGCGGGCAGCGGTGGGGCCGGCTCGCGCCCGGCGGCGACCTCCTCCCACCAGAGGATGTCCGAGCGGGCCAGGTCCGACAGCTGCGGCAGGCCGAGCGCGGTCAGCTCGACCGGGGGGTCGGCCAGGGCGGCGGCGACCTGCGCGTACCCGGCGAGGGTGGCGTCCAACTCGCCGGGCACCCAGGGCAGACGCGGGGTGTGGCCGTCGACGGCGTCGGTGCAGAGCACGAACCAGCCAGCTTCGGACAGGGTCCACCGGGGGCGGGGCGCCGGCAGGTCGGTCGGCAGCCGATCCAGGATCGCGGCCTCCCGGGCGTACCACTGGACCAGATGCGGTTGCTCGGCGGCGGGTGCCGCCTTCACGAAGGCCCGGCCGCCGTCGGCGGTGTGGAGCACTGCGGCGAAGCCGCGGGTGAAGCCCGCACCCGCGACCCGGGCGGTGACCACCGGCGCGCCCAGCCGGTCGGCGACCGCGGCCCGCAGCGCCGCCGGCAGCGTCGGCCACGAGGGGCGCAGGGCACTCGCGTGGTAGGGCACCGGCGGCAGCGGGGGAGGAGACACCACACCATGCTGCCCCGGGGTACGTGCGCGACGCGCGGCGACACTGCCAGACTGCCAAGCCATGAGGACCGAGGACTTCTGGCAGCTGATCGACCAGGCGCGAGCGGGCGGTGGGGGAGAGCCCGGGCCCGTCGCCGCGCGGGCGGTCGCGCTGCTCGCCGAACGCGACCCGGAGGACATCATCGGGTACGCCCGGCACCAGACGAGGGTGCTGGCCGCCTCGCACAAGGTGGACCTGTGGGGTGCGGCGTACCTGATCAACGGCGGCGCTTCCGCCGACGGCTTCGAGCACTTCCGGGGCTGGCTGATGACCCAGGGTCGGGCGGTCTTTGCCCGGGCGGTCGCCGAACCGGACTCGCTGGCCGAGTTGCCCCAGGTGCGGGCGGCCTCGCTCAGCGGCGAGGAGTTCTCCGCCGAGCAGATGCTGTCGGTGCCCTGGGACGCGTACCGAAAGGCCACCGCGACCGAGTTACCGGCGGACCGCGACCCGGTGCGTACGCCGGACCTCAACGACTTCTGGGACTTCGACGACGAGGAGGAGGCCCGCCGACGGCTGCCCCGGCTGGCCGCGCTCTTCGTCGAACCGCCGATGGAGTGAGGGGTCCTCGGGCCGATCCATCGCCCGCGCAGCGGGCGTGCCCCGGCGGCGTGGGAACATAGAGGGGGTCGGCGGCGCGCCGGCCTGTTCACGTCAGCCGACCAGAACGGACCGCTGTGCCACCGAAGCTCGATCCCGGCGCGAACGCCCCTGGTTCCACCGACCCCGGTCGCATCCGGAACTTCGGCATCATCGCCCACATCGACCACGGGAAGTCGACCCTGGCCGACCGGATGTTGCAGCTCACCGGTGTGGTCGACCCCCGGCAGATGCGCGCCCAGTACCTGGACCGGATGGACATCGAGCGCGAGCGCGGCATCACGATCAAGAGCCAGGCCGTTCGCATGCCGTGGACCATCCGTGAGGGTGAGCGGACCGGCGAGCACGCGGTGCTCAACATGATCGACACCCCGGGGCACGTCGACTTCACGTACGAGGTGTCCCGGTCGCTGGCCGCCTGCGAGGGCGCCGTGCTCCTGGTCGACGCCGCGCAGGGCATCGAGGCGCAGACACTGGCCAACCTCTACCTGGCCCTGGAAAACGACCTGCGCATCATCCCGGTGCTCAACAAGATCGACCTGCCGGCCGCCCAGCCGGAGAAGTACGCCGAGGAGCTGGCCCACCTCATCGGTGGCGACCCCGCCGACTGCATCCGCGTCTCCGGCAAGACCGGCGAGGGCGTGCCGTACCTGCTCGACGAGATCGTCCGGCAGTTCATCCCGCCGGTCGGCGACGCGGCGGCGCCCGCCCGGGCGATGATCTTCGATTCGGTGTACGACGTGTACCGCGGCGTCGTCACGTACGTCCGGGTCATCGACGGGCGGATCAGCGCCCGGGACCGGATCAAGATGATGTCCACCGGCGCCGTGCACGAGCTGCTGGAGATCGGCGTCATCTCGCCCGAGATGGTCAAGGCCGAGGCGCTCGGCGTCGGCGAGGTCGGCTACCTGATCACCGGTGTGAAGGACGTCCGGCAGTCCCGGGTCGGTGACACGGTCACCATCAACAGCCGGCCGGCGGCCGAGGCGTTGGGTGGTTACAAGGACCCGAAGCCGATGGTCTACTCCGGCCTCTACCCGATCGACGGGTCCGACTACCCCAACCTGCGTGAGGCTCTGGACAAGCTCAAGCTCAACGACGCCGCCCTGGACTACGAGCCGGAGACCTCCGGCGCGCTCGGCTTCGGCTTCCGTTGCGGCTTCCTCGGCCTGCTCCACCTGGAGATCATCCGGGAGCGGCTGGAGCGCGAGTACAACCTCGACCTGATCTCCACCGCGCCGAACGTCGTCTACCGGGCGATCACGGACGACGGCGAGGAGATCGTCGTGACCAACCCGAGCGAGTACCCCACCGGCAAGATCGCCGAGGTGTACGAGCCTGTCGTGCGGGCCACCGTGTTGACGCCCAACGACTATGTGGGCGCGGTGATGGAGCTCTGCCAGGGCCGGCGCGGCAACTTGCTGGGCATGGACTACCTCTCCGCCGACCGGGTGGAGCTGCGCTACACGCTGCCCCTCGCGGAGATCATCTACGACTTCTTCGACCAGTTGAAGAGCCGTACCAAGGGCTACGCCTCGCTCGACTACGAGCCCACCACCGAGCAGGCGTCCGAGCTGGTGAAGGTGGACATCCTGCTGCACGGCGAGCCGGTGGACGCGTTCAGCGCCATCGTGCACAAGGACAAGGCGTACAACTACGGCGTCACCATCGCCGCCAAGCTCCGTACCCTGATCCCGCGCCAGCAGTTCGAGGTGCCGATCCAGGCGGCCATCGGCAGCCGGGTCATCGCCCGGGAAACCATTCGGGCGATCCGCAAGGACGTGCTCGCCAAGTGCTACGGCGGCGACATCAGCCGTAAGCGCAAGCTGCTGGAGAAGCAGAAGGAAGGCAAGAAGCGGATGAAGATGGTGGGCCGAGTCGAGGTCCCACAGGAAGCCTTCATCGCCGCGCTCTCCTCCGACTCCGGCGACGGCAAGGCGGCCGGGAAGAAGTAGCAGCTCCCGCGGCGGGTCCGCCGACGCGTCGCTTGCGTGGTGGGGTGCTCTCGCGTCGTGGGGTGGTCTCGGGTGGCGCGGCCTTTGCGCGAAGCGCCCGGCGTAACCGAAGTCCACAGCCCACCCACTCGACTTCATGAAAATCGCGGTATCCGGGGCTGCTCGACACCCCGCCTTCCTGCAACCCGAGTCGATCAAGAAGCGTCGAGCAAGTCGAGGGTGAGCAGCTGGAGTTCGCTGCCGCCGCCCTGTGTGCGGGCGTGGTCGAGATGTGCGCGATCTCAGGGGTGCTGCCGCCAGCAGATGTCTTACGGCGGCGTTCGCCTGCGCCGCATCGTTCGCCTGCGCCGCATCGTTGGCTCAGCTCGGCGCTAGATCCACTCGGCTTCCGGGAAGTCGGGGTGTCAAAGGGTCGGCGATACCCCGACTTCCCGAAACGCGAGTCGACCGGCCACCGCCACCGCCGCCGCGCCGGCCACCGCCACCGCCGCCGCGCCGGCCACCGCCACCGCCACCGCCACCGCGCCGGCCACTGGGTTCGGCCACCGGCC